>NZ_JBARVQ010000201.1:0-1790 GCF_049646345.1 Albidovulum sp.
GGCCAGATCCGGGCAGTCTTGATGCATCGTCCCAGCACCGAGTTTGGCGTCATCGATCGCACGAAGTTCATTCCCGAGACCGGGACATTTGGTGATCTCGAGGCAGGCTGGTACTGGCAAAGTGATCTCATTCCGGATCTGGCAGAACTTCAGGCGCAGCATGATACGCTTGCCGATACGCTGCGCGCCGAGGGAGTTGAAGTCATCTATCTCGATGGGGTCGGGAACGGGCGCTTCAAGTCGGTCTATACGCGCGATTCCTGCATCGCGGTGAAGGGGGGCGCGATCATCACGCGCCTTGCGCCCCGTATGCGCCACGGCGAGGAGTTGGCCGTAACCCGCACCCTGGCTGCGGCAGGAATGCCGATCCTGCGCACGCTAAACGGCACGTCCATGGCAGAGGGCGGCAGCTTCGCGTGGCTTGACAGCCGAACCGCCGTCATCGGCCGCAGCATTCGGGTCAACGACGACGGGATTGCACAGATCGCCGACGTGCTGCGCTATCACGGTGTGGAAACCATCGTCGTCGATCTCTGCGGCTACAGCATCCATATCGACGGGCATTTCCTGATGATCGACCGGGATCTTGCACTTGTCTCTGCCGAAGGGCTGCCCTTCACATTCCTCGAACGGTTGAAGGCGATGGGCATTCGCACGGTGGAGATTACCGAAGAAGACAACAGCTGGGTCATCAACGGGCTGGCGGTCAGGCCTCGCCGCGTGATCATGCCGCGCGGTCTGTCGGAGCGGACGCGCGACAGGCTTGGCGAACTTGGTGTCGAGATCGTGGAAATCGACTACGACAAGGTGCAGCTGAACGGCGGCGGCATTCATTGTTCGACCTCGCCCCTCATCCGGGATTCGCTCGCTTGAGTGGCTCGCGATGAGCGGAGATTTGAAAATATCCAATGGTCATATGGCGTTGTAGCCAATGTTGGGTGCGGACCGTATCCGCCGAGGAGGAATCCTCGTGGCGCTGGGACCATAGGAACCGGCTCTCGCGCCGGGACTGCCCCAAAGGGGCCCGGCCGATCCGGATCTATGTCGATCACTATATCGACAGTGTCGGCCTTGGTCCGGATGGTGAGCCCGGTCGGAGAGGGGATAACCGGGATGGAGCAGTTTGACCTTGAACTTGCGATACATGAAACCAAACGACTTGGGCCTGACAGGTCAGGGGCTCAGGTGTCTGTCAACCTTTTGTCAGGGTTCTTTGCGGCGCTGGTTCTCATTGTCCTGGCACTCTGCTGGGAGGGCCGAGCGAACTCCCAATCTTTGATGAGGATTGATGTCCACAACCAATGACGCCTGGCCGCTTTGGTAGGAGGAATCTGATCAGGGGCAAGCGTGGTCTAATGCAGCAACTTGCGTTGGATCACAGGGAGAGTATCTGTGAAGGGCGGGTCATAGCGCTGTTCGCTGTTCTGCAGGGCTTGATCCGGGCATCTTGGTTGATGGATGCACAATAGCGGTTGACCATTCCCAAGGGGGGACCATGCCGGGAAAGAACGATTTCGCCATTAGGCAAACCAGCGGCTACGGCGTAGCGCCGGAGCTGAGCTTTGGGGGTGTCACAAGCTTCCTTAGGCGGCCCTATACCAAGGATCTGGCGGGAGCAGATGTCGCGGTGAGCGGTATACCATTCGACTGTGCTACCACCAGCCGACCGGGCACGCGTCTTGGCCCGCGGCAAATTCGCGAAATGTCTGCGCTGTTGCCTTGGGAGCCGCCCTTTGGTTGGAAGGACAATCCATACGACACCCTGGCAATCGTCGATTACGGTGACTGTG
>NZ_JBARVQ010000202.1:0-1674 GCF_049646345.1 Albidovulum sp.
GGGTTACGTCCTTGCCGGTCTGGTCGAGAAGCGCGGCAAAGATCGCCTCGCGGAACGCGAGGAAGAGCGTGAACATGAGGATCAGCGTGGTTGCCGTTAATGCGGCTGCGGCAAGTTTCTGCCCCCCGCTCAGCCTGCGGGACAGGATCAGGATCGGGATTGTCAGAAGGACGGGCATTGCGATCAGGATTGCCCCGGTCGATTTCGCCATGATCAGCAGTACCAGCCCGGCAGGCAGGCCCGCGAGTGCCGCCAGGCGCAAGCGGGCCGTCGCATTGCGATCCAGAGCCAGCGCAAGTGCCAGCACAAGAAACGTGGCCGAAGCCGCAGCCAGCGCGTTCTTGCTGCCGAATATGCCCAGCCAGGCCCCGTCGAAATCCCGCGCATTTCCCGCGATCAGGCTGGCCAAGATCACGCTGAAGAAGATCAGGAACAACACCCGATGAAAGGTCGCCGGGGCAAGGCGGGTGGCGGCGGTTACCGCGATGACGACTGTCGCCAGCAGTTGCAGCGAGAACCGGAAAGTGATCCCCGGATAGTCGGACCAGAGTGACGAGGCCAGACAATAAAGCGGCAGGAGCAGCACGAACCAGTAGCGCGAAAGGGCCGAGACCGTTGCCGCCGGATTGCGCGCCATGAGCAGCCCGCCCGCCGCCAGAAACCCCAGCGCCCCGGCGCTGCCGATCACGGGAATCCAGAGAAGCGCCCCCAGCGCCAGCGTGACCAGCGCCGCATTCGGGCAGACCGAGAGGCCCACCCGTTGCCCGATGCCGTTATGTCTCTCTGCGATCTGCATCTGGCGCTCAGAGTTCCCCGCAAAGGACCGATTGCGGGAACCGGCAGGGCTCGCTTGCCTTGGTATAGGCGATCCAGTCGACCTCCATCGTCACAGGTTCGGTGGGCGGCGTGAATGGCCCCATCCAGTCGGTCAGCGTGTCACTGCCCCAAAGGCTGAAGAATATCCGTTGAGGCGTAATTGGCAGTTGGTCAGCATCCGCTGCCTCATGCACCAGCTTGCCATTGACGAACCAGCGCAGACGATCCGGTTCCCAGATGAAAGCATAGGTGTTGAAACCCTGATCAGCGGGCGGAATGGCGGCCGTTCCGCCGTTGAAGGGCTTGCCCGCGACATAGGTGTTCAGGCTGACCTGCGACGTGTCTTTCAGCAGGATCTCAACATCGATCTCATCATGCGGCTGTTGCTGTTGTGGTCCGATATAGGAAAAGAATGCGGCATTGAGGCCCGATCCCTTGCCGGTTTTCAGCCGCGCCTCATAGGTGCCGTAGCCATAACTTTCCCGCGTCTGAACCTCACCGCAAAGATAGTCGTGCGTGGCGGATTTCCCCGGCGTGAATGACAGGGTCAGCATGCTGTCCTTCTGCCGCACCGCGCGTTCCGACCACTGACAGTTCTGCCAGTCCCCGTTCGCCCAGCCATCCGAAACATACCAGCGCGACCGGTCAAAGCGGTCGAAATCGTCATGAAACGACTCCCCCGCCTGCGCCGATGCAGCGGTCAGAAGGATCGCAAGCGCGGGGATGATCCCATACTCTTTCAAGGTCTTTTCCTGCATAGTTCCATGTCATTCGGGCCGGACCATACCCTGCCAGCCTGTGCCGGGCGATGGACTGCGGTCCGGTCTGCAAGTGAACGCATGGGTGTCGGCAAAAATC
>NZ_JBARVQ010000203.1:0-4074 GCF_049646345.1 Albidovulum sp.
GAGGGGCAGGATTACCTCGACAGTGGCGACGGGATGGTGGAACGGGTGACGATGCCTGAAGGCATGGTGGCCTGGCTTGCTGACTTTGTGCGCCGCCATCACGTCGAGGAACCCTTTATCAAGCGCAAGCGCGACAAGAAGCGTGTCGATCTGGTCGAGGATGGCAAGGGCGATGCCCGTATCCGCCAGTTGTCCGATGTCTTTCGCGCGCCGTATGGTTACAGAAGGGGCAACGCATGACCCGCCGTTTTGAGCCTGACTTCTGGACCAGCCGCCGCGCCGCTGTGCGGGCACGGGCCGAGGCGGAGGAGGCGGCAGAGAAGGCTGCGAAGACCGGGGCAGAAGTTGAAGCGCGCGAAACCGCAGCGGCGGAACGCAGCGATGAGGATATCCTTTCCGAGCTGGGCCTGCCCGATCCCGATACGATGGGGCAGGGCGATGATTTCGCGGCCTTTCTCAGATCCGCTGTGCCCGAACGCCTGCGCCGCCGGGCCTTGCGGCGTCTCTGGCGCTCGAATCCGGTGCTCGCCAATCTCGACGGGCTTGTCGATCACGGCGAGGATTTCACCGACAAGGCGGTGGTCGTGCCGGGGATGATGAGCACCTATCAGGTCGGAAAGGGCATGCTGCGCCATGTCATGGCCCTGGCCGAGGTCGAGGAGGTCACGGAAGAGGCCGAGATTGCCCCCGAGGCTGAACCGGCAGAGGCGATTGAAGAAGAACCGGCAGAAACGACCATGATCGCCGCTGATGAGGCAGCGCCCGAGCCAGCACCGGTGCTGCGTCGCCATATGCGGTTCTCCTTTGCCGATGCCAAAACAGGGGAGGTCCATTCATGAGCGCCGCCGCCGCAACGACGGTTGAGATCACCGAAGAAGACCGGCTGAGAGCTGACCTTTATGGTTTCCTCTCGGCCCTTCTGGCCGCCCCGCCTGACCGGATGCTGCTGGACAAATCCGCGGCATTGCATGGCGATGATACCGATCTTGGTCGTGCCATCGGCACGCTTTCAAAACTCGCCAGGGCCGCGACGCCGGTTTCGGTCGAACGGGAATTCACCCGGCTTTTCATTGGTCTCGGGCGGGGTGAGCTGCTGCCCTATGCCAGCTACTACCTGACCGGGTTCCTGAACGAAAAGCCGCTGGCCTCGCTGCGCAAGGACATGACGGCGCACAGGATCAGCCGCGCGCCGAATGTCTACGAACCCGAGGACAATATCGCGAGCCTGATGGAAATGATGGCGGGTCTGATCACCGGCCGTTTCGGCGTGCCTGCGCCGTTGCCCCGTCAAAGGGAATTCTTCAACCGTCATATCGCGCCCTGGGCGGGACATTTCTTTGCCGATCTCGAACGAGCGAAAGGATCGGTTTTCTATACACCCGTCGGCACTGTCGGGCGGTTGTTTGTCAATATCGAACGTGAAGCGTTCCGCATGAGCGGGGCGTGAGGACATGAAGGGAGGACCGAAAATGGCCAAGACCAAGGACGGCACCAATCGCCGCGATTTCCTCAAACTGGCGGCAACGACGGCCCCTGCGGCAGCGGTCGCGACAGTCGCGGGCACCGGGACAGCCGAGGCGGCGGAACCGACCGGCGAAACGAAGGTTCAGGATACAGCCCATACACGGGCCTATTACGCCAGCGCCCGGTTCTGACGGGTCAAACAGATTACCCAGCCTCCGGCCGATGTGCCGGGCAAGCAAGGGAGACGGGAATGCTCAGGAAAAAGACGAGCGGAGTTCAAAGAACCGGCCAGCGCGGAACGCTGGCGACGGCGGTTGCCGAGACCACGGTTGACCGGCGGTCCTTCCTCAGGGCGGCGGGCCTTGCCATCGGCGGTCTGGCCGCCATCGGCGCCACCGGCGGCACGGTGCGGCAGGCCAGCGCGCAGGAAGCGGCCAATGGCGCGATCCAGACCATCAAATCGGTCTGCACCCATTGTTCGGTCGGCTGCACGGTGGTCGCCGAGGTTGATAACGGCGTCTGGGTCGGACAGGAACCGGGCTGGGACAGCCCCTTCAACCTCGGCGCCCATTGCGCCAAGGGCGCCTCGGTGCGCGAGCATGCCCATGGCGAACGCCGCCTCAAATATCCGATGAAGAAGGAAGGCGGCGAGTGGAAGCGGATCAGCTGGGAACAGGCGATCAATGAGATCGGCGACGGCATGATGAAGATCCGCGAAGAAAGCGGACCGGATTCAGTTTACTGGCTGGGCAGCGCCAAACATTCCAACGAACAGGCCTATCTCTTCCGTAAATTCGCGGCCTATTGGGGCACGAACAACGTCGACCATCAGGCGCGGATTTGCCATTCGACCACGGTTGCCGGGGTTGCGAATACATGGGGCTACGGCGCCATGACCAATTCCTACAACGACATCCATAATTCCAAGGCGATCTTCCTCATCGGCGGCAACCCGGCCGAGGCGCATCCCGTTTCGCTGATGCATATCCTGAAGGCGAAAGAGGAAAACAACGCGCCGTTGATCGTCTGCGACCCGCGCTTCACCCGCACGGCGGCGCATTCGGACGAATATGTCCGCTTCCGTCCCGGCACCGATGTCGGCCTGATCTGGGGCCTTCTCTGGCACATTTTCGAGAATGGCTGGGAGGACAAGGAGTTCATCCGCACCCGCGTCTGGGGCATGGACCAGATCCGGGAAGAGGTGAAGAAATGGACGCCGGAAGAGACCGAGCGGGTGACCGGCGTGCCCGGTTCGCAGCTTCGCCGCGTGGCCTATACGCTGGCCAACAACCGGCCCGGCACCGTGATCTGGTGTATGGGCGGCACCCAGCACACCAACGGCAACAACAACACGCGGGCCTATTGCGTGCTGCAACTCGCGCTCGGCAATATGGGCACGTCCGGTGGTGGCACCAATATCTTCCGCGGCCATGACAACGTGCAGGGTGCGACCGACCTTGGCGTTCTCTCCCACGACCTGCCCGGTTATTACGGTCTGGCGCCGGGGTCATGGGCGCATTGGGCCCGTGTCTGGGAAGAGGACCTCGACTGGCTGAAGGGCCGCTTTACCAACCTTCTCGACGCAGACGGCAATCCCGCCAAGGATGCCGATGGCAACGATATCAGCCTGATGAACCAGAACGGCATTCCGGTATCCCGCTGGATCGACGGCGTTCTGGAAGACAAAGCCAATATGGACCAGAACGACAACGTCCGGGCCATGGTGCTTTGGGGTCACGCGCCCAACTCTCAGACCCGCGGGTCTGAGATGAAGACGGCGATGGAAAAGCTCGACATGCTGGTCGTGGTCGATCCTTATCCGACCGTCTCGGCGGTGCTTCATGACCGTACGGATGGCGTCTATCTGCTGCCGGCCTCGACCCAGTTCGAGACGTCCGGCTCGGTCACCGCCTCCAACCGGTCGTTCCAGTGGCGCGAAAAGGTCGTGGATCCGGTCTTTGAGAGTTTGCCTGACCACACGATCATCCGCATGTTCTCCGACAAGTTCGGTTTCACCGACCGTCTGTTCCGCAATATCGAGATCACGGACGGCGAGCCGGTGGTGGAGGATATCACCCGCGAATTCAATCGCGGTATGTGGACCATCGGTTATACCGGCCAAAGCCCGGAACGGCTGAAGCTGCACATGGCCAACCAGCACACGTTCGACAAGACGACGTTGCAGGCCATCGGCGGTCCGGCGGATGGTGATTATTACGGTCTGCCCTGGCCTTGCTGGGGCACGCCCGAGATGGGCCATCCCGGCACGCCGAACCTTTACGACATGTCAAAGCCGGTCTCTCAGGGCGGCCTGACCTTCCGCGCCCGCTTCGGGGTGGAACGGGATGGCGACAACCTCTTGGCTGAAGGGGTCTATTCGGCTGGCTCGGAAATTCAGGACGGCTATCCTGAATTCACGATGCAGATGCTGATGGGCCTTGGCTGGGACGGCGACCTGACGCCTGAGGAACGCGCGGTGATCGACGGGATCGCGGGGCCGAAGACCAACTGGAAGGTCGACCTGTCGGGCGGCATCCAGCGGGTGGCGATCAAGCATGAATGCGCGCCCTTCGGCAATGCCAAGGCCCGCGCTGTGGTCTGGACCTTCCC
>NZ_JBARVQ010000204.1:0-5135 GCF_049646345.1 Albidovulum sp.
GGGCGAGGCGCGCCGCCTCGCCCATCGCCGCGACCCGCAACGCATCGCGCTGGAAGTCGCGCGCCAGCTTTTCAATGGCGGCAGGTACGGTGGCCGAAAACATCAGGGTGCGACGGCTGTCCGGCGCGGTTTCCAGGATGAATTCCAGATCCTCGCGAAAGCCGAGGTCCAGCATCTCATCCGCCTCATCCAGCACTGCGACGCGCAGATCACTCAGGTTAAGGCTGCCGCGGTCGATATGGTCGCGAAGCCGTCCCGGCGTGCCGACGACGATCTGCGCGCCCATGTTCAGCGCCCGCTTTTCGGTGCGGTAATCCATGCCGCCGACACAGGTGGCGATGCGGGCACCCGTCGCGGCGTAAAGCCAGGTCAGTTCGGCGGCCACCTGCAGCGCCAGTTCCCGTGTCGGCGCGATGGCCAGCGCCAGCGGTGCGGTGCCGTAGGGCAGGGTGCCTGCCTCGCCCAAGAGATCGGGGGCGGCGGCGATGCCAAAGGCGACGGTCTTGCCCGATCCGGTCTGGGCCGAGACCAGTAGGTCGCGCCCTGCCATGTCGGGGTTCAGCACGGCTTGCTGTACGGCTGTCAGCGTTGTGTAGCCTCGGTCGCTCAGCGCCGCCGCCAATGGCGCGGCAATATCATTCTGGGTCATTCATTCTGCCTGGACTGGGCCCTATTGCATATCGAGCTTGCATTGAATCGGATTTCGAACCTTCCTTTGTTCGATTTCCGATACGGTGTTTTAACCCAAACTCGAAACGCTTCTGGGCTGGGTTGACGGCCCGGTCCGGTCAATGCGGGCTCCCTGTCCCCGCCTGCACGAAATCAGCCGATCCGTCGCCCTAGCCCTCCCGAACGGAAGAGTCAAAGGCCGTCCACCGCCTTTGGCATGATTCCCGGGGAAAGTGCGCTGGGACGCAACGACAGCAAGGGTCAAACTGAAAACGTCACACCGGGGCACCGCCCGGCGGGGCGGGCTATGCGCCGACGGGGCTGCCCGGTACCTTTACGTCGAGCGTCACGATCTGGGATTCGAGCAGCTTCAGCCCTTTGGGCTTCTTCTCGCGGTACCGGATGATGCGCTTCAGCTCAGGATAATGTGACCAGTCCCATGAGGAATAGCTGCCGCCCTCGACCAGCGAGACCTGCCGCATCGCAAAACCGAACCGGTCTTCGCAGACCACCTCGACGATGGTTCCGGGGCGAACGGGGCAGCCCTTGCCGTCATGGATGACCCAAGGGCCCCATTCCTCACCACCGTCGCGTTGCCATGAAGTCGCCATAATCTTGCCCCCTCCTTGCCCGGATCGAAATCCCGGCATTTTAGCAAAAGCAAGGATACCCCTGTCTGCAAAGGACGCAACAGGCGATCAGGAGACAATCCGGTCGCGCGCGCGAAACAATCGAACCTGCCGGTTCGTGCCTGAATGGGGCGAAATTGCGGCGGGCCGGGCCATCCGCCCCCGGCTACAGCGCTGCGAGCGCTGTTTTCAGATCGCCGTAGCCGGTGAAGCGCCGTTCGAATTTCAGGCCAAGTCGCGCGGCGCAGTCCCGCGCCTTTTCATCCAGTGCCGGATCGTCGGTCTGGGCCTGATAGACCAGCTTTTCGTAATTGCCGAAATACATGTCGCGCAGTTCGGGGTGACGGTCGAGCCCCATCGGTTTCCAGACAAAGGCATCGAATTGCCGGACGAGGAAGTCGGTCAGGAAAAAAGCGGTGAACTCATCGCGGGCGGCGAACGTCTCATTGCCCTCAAAGAAGGAATAACAATGTGGGCCGGGGATCATCTGCACCCCAAGTTCAGCGCAGCGCGCTTCAAGCCCGCCGCCGGTTCCGCAATCGGCATAGACAATGAAGATATCGTCATAGGCGTCGCGGTGCTTTTCCACGGCTTCGGTCACCGCGACGGTGATCTTATCCGGCCAGAGGTGGTACTTCGCGGGCAGGCAGGTCAGGTCGAGATGGGTCCAGCCGTTGGCCTCTTTCAGGTCGACGATCTCGCGCGCCAGCGCACCGCAGGCGATCAGCAGGATGCGGCCGGTTTTCGCGGGGCCAAGGCCGTCCTCGGTCAGGACTGTGTCTGAGGGGATCATGATCTGCGCCCCCAGAGCCGGATGAGAAGGGCGAGTGCCATGAGGACAGCGCCGGAGACAGCCGCGATTGCGGGCGTAACAGCGCCGGTTCCGCTCAGCGCGTAACCGGCGGCCACCGTCAACGCAGCGGCACCAAGAACGAGCGCGGGGATCGTCAAAAGGCGTGTCATGATCCTGATCTCCTTTCGTTTCATATCTGTGTCCGGCGTCTTCGGATGTGAAGCCACTGAAAGGAAAAAGTCACATCCCGAACCGCTTCCCGTCACGGTCCTGTCCCCTTGCGACAGTCTGGCCAGTTGCACGCCAGGGGTGCATTTGTCAGCGTGGCTGCATTGTTAGCGGGATTTGGACCATGAATATCCGATATATGAGATTCGCCGGGGCAGGACTTGCCGCGCTTGTTGCGGCAGCACATGTTTTCGTTGGTACGTTTGACACGCTTGTACCACTTCTCGACAGCGATCTCGCACTTCCGGTGAAGGGCACGTTCCATGCGTGCTGGCATTTCATCAGTATTGTCCTGATCGTGTCGGTATGGGCCTTTGCCAAGGGGACGGCTTTGGCGCGGCCTATTGCCTGGCTGTGGATCGCTTTCGGCATCTGCTTTGTCGCGGCAGGTATCTTCGGGGCGGGGATCGACGGCATAGTGGCTGTTCCGCAATGGGTACTGCTGGTACCGGTCGGCGTTCTTGTCCTGATCACCCAGACCGGGCCGACCCGCGAAGGCCGGTAACGCATCACGCCGGTGATTGGCGAAACCTGCCGACCTTGTCTCGGGGCCTTGCCAAGAAAAAGGCCCCGCGAGGCGTTGTGCCTGCGGGGCCGACGGGAGCATTCCCGAAACCTCAGCCCGCGGCGAGCTTGTTGTGCTTTCGCGACATGAAGTCCTTGGCGGTCTGCACCGCCACGGCCGCGTCGCGGCAATAGGCGTCAGCACCGATGGCCTTGCCGAACTCCTCGTTCAGCGGCGCGCCACCGACGAGCACGATGTAGTCCTCGCGCATGCCCTTTTCCTTCATCGTGTCGATCACGACTTTCATATAGGGCATCGTCGTGGTCAGCAGGGCGGACATGCCGAGGATGTCGGCATCTTCACGCTCCAGCGCTGCGATGTAGTTTTCAACCGGGTTGTTGATGCCAAGATCGACGACCTCGAAACCGGCACCTTCCATCATCATGCCGACAAGGTTCTTGCCGATATCGTGGATGTCGCCCTTGACGGTGCCGATCACCATCTTGCCGACCTTCGGCGCACCGGTTTCGGCCAGCAAAGGCTTCAGGATGGCCATCCCGGCCTTCATCGCATTGGCGGCCAAAAGCACTTCCGGCACGAAGAGGATACCGTCGCGGAAGTCAGCACCGACGATGGTCATGCCCGCGACCAGAGCCTTGGTCAGGACGTCATAGGGCACCCAGCCACGGTCGAGAAGGATGCGCACGCCCTCTTCGATCTCTTCCTTGAGACCGTCATAAAGGTCGTCGTGCATCTGAAGCACAAGCTCTTCGTCATCGAGCTCGGAAAGGATGATGTCTTCTTCGTCGGCCATAACATGTCTCCTGGCGGTTCTTGAGCCCGTAATGCGTCCAATGTTGGCATATCACTTGGCGATTTGCGACATGGTCCGCGCATTCGGCGACAGAGAGCGACAAGGTCGCGCAAAAGGTGGCGGTTCCGCTTGATTAATGTTCTCTTAATGTTCTAACTTTGCGCCATGCCCCTGCCGCCTCCCGATCCCTTCCTGCGCCTGAAGGCGCGCGGTGCCGCGAGTAACGCGGCGGGCCGGTTCGAACCCTATGCGCGGGTGGTGGAAAGCGATGGCTGGGACATCCCAGAGGAAGAGCGCGCAGCCCGGACAGAAGTCAGCGAGGAACGTCCGCGTTCGGTGATCAATGCCGTAACGTCGCCCGACCTGAATTTCGACCGCACCGTCAATGCTTATAGGGGCTGCGAACATGGCTGCATCTACTGCTATGCGCGGCCGAGCCATGGCTATCTCGGCCTGTCTGCGGGGCTCGATTTTGAGACGAAGCTGGTGGCGCGGCCGACCGCGCCCGAGGTGCTGAAGCGGGAATTGGGGCGCAAATCCTACAAGGTCGCGCCGATCGCCATCGGCACCAATACCGATCCCTATCAGCCGATCGAACAGCGCTACCGGATCACAAGGCGGATGCTGGAGGTGCTGTCGGCCTGGAATCACCCGGTCACGATCATCACGCGGGGCGCGCTGATCGAGCGCGATCTGGATATCTTAGGCGACATGGCGCGGCGGCATCTGGTGCAGGTCGGGGTGTCGGTGACGACGCTTGACGCGCGCCTCGCCCGGCGGATGGAACCCCGCGCGCCAACGCCCGAACGCCGGTTGGCGATGATCCGGGCCCTGGCCGGGGCAGGAGTGCCCGTGAGGGTCATGGTCGCCCCGGTGATCCCGGTCCTGACCGAGCCCGAGCTGGAACGCATTCTGGCGGCGGCGAAAGAGGCAGGCGCGACGGCGGCAAGCTGGATCCTGCTGCGCCTGCCGCATGAGGTGGCAGAGCTTTTCCGCGACTGGCTGGCGCGGGCTGAACCGGGCAAGGCCAAACATGTGATGAACCGCCTGCGCGAAATGCGGGGCGGCAAGGATTACGACCCCGACTGGGATCGGCGCATGCGGGGCGAGGGGCTGCATGCCGATCTGATCGCCCGTCGCTTCGCGATCGCCACGAACCGTCTGGGGCTGGCCCATGACCTTCCCGCCCCCGATTGTTCCGCCTTTGCCCCGCCCGCGCGCCCGGGCGATCAGCTTTCGCTGTTCTGACACGCAATCTTCCGCGGATTTGATCGGCATCAAGGATTGCAGGGATCCGGCAGGGCAGAGTGCGGGCATCGGCAAGAATGCCGGTGCCACAGGAGTGTTCGTTATGGAATTCTGGACAAGACCACAGATTATGGCCCGAGATTTGCTTTTCCTCGCGCTTCTTGCGCTGACGGCAGCCTGTGTCGCGCAGAAACCGGCGCTTGAGGAATGCGAAGAGGGCGTTGGCGATCTGAGCCGCCTGTCGGATGT
>NZ_JBARVQ010000205.1:0-8957 GCF_049646345.1 Albidovulum sp.
CGGTGGCACAATGTCGATGAAATGCCCCTAACTTAACGCCTGGAACTCCACCCGCCGGTTCCCGGCCGCCTTCGGGTCGTTCTGGTCGGCGAGGAAGCGTTCGCCCAGCCCGACCGCCTCAAGCCGCGCGGGCGCGATGCCGCAATCGCCGATCAGATAGCGCTGCACCTCTTCCGCGCGCAGTTGCGACAGCCTTTCATTGTAGGCGTCAGAGCCCGATGCATCGGTATGGCCGACGATGCGGAACAACTGGATATCGCTTTGTCCCATCACCTTGCAAAGCTGTGCCAGAAGCGGTGTCTGATCCACGCCCAAAGCTGCTGAATCGAAGGCGAACTGTATGTGTACGTTGATCTGCAGTTCCGGCGCCAGCTGTCCGAACACCACCTGCTGCGGAACGCTCGCATCCTGATCCGGGGCGGTTGGCGCAAGCGGCGCCACGCCCACCGTGACACTGCCATCGCTGCCCGACGTCGTCGCCTCTGCAGGATCGGCATCGGGCGCTGTCAGGCCCGGGCTTTCGGTTGTCACCTCGACATCATCCACGGTGACCAGCGTCAGGCCGCGGGTGCGGCCGGTCCCGCTTTCATTGGCGGCGCGGAAGGCATCCCTCTGGTTGAGAAACATCTTCAGAAGGTCGTCGTCGGACAGACTCTGCGCGGCTGCCGGAGCGACAAGAGAAATTACGGTGAGAACCGCCGCGACACGCAGTTTGCCGAGCATGAAATCCATCCAAAAAATAGCATTAATGTGCGAGCCAGTTTACGCTATAATGATCTTGTTTTCAATTCGCCGTTGTCCGGATCGCCTATGTCTTTGACACCAAACGCCTGCCTGGGCGGCTTATTCCGCAAAGGGGCATGCCGATGAGAAGTGCGACAACCGTCGTTCCCGTTGCAGCGCTTCGCTTTCCGGTTGCAAGCGGGGCGGGCCTGACCCATCGCGGACTGGTTCGTGACCGCAATGAGGATGCGATCCTGACCGACCCGACGGGGCGGCTTTGGGCGGTGGCCGACGGGATGGGGGGGCTCGGTCACGGCGATGTTGCGTCGGACATCGTCATCGACAGTCTGGAAACCATTGATGACGAGGACGCCCCGGCCCAAGCATTGCGCGCGCGATTGACCGATGCCAATCAGATCATGCGCGCCCGTGCGTCGGAACCCGGAATGGGCGAGATGGGCGCAACGGTTGTCGCGGCGATTGTTGCCGGTGCACAGGTTCAGATCGCCTGGATTGGCGACAGTCGCGCCTACCTCCTGCGCGGGGGTAGGCTGCGGCTGATCACGCGGGATCATACGCTGGTGCAGGACCTTGTCGACCGGGGGGAACTGTCCGCCGAGGCGGCCGAGAACCACCCGGAATCGCATATCATCACCCGCGCTGTCGGCGGCGATGACCTGCTGGAGCTTGAACAGCTCACCTTGCCGGTGACCGAGGGCGACCGGCTGCTTCTGTGTTCCGACGGGTTGCCGCGCTGTGTCTATGAACCGGCCATCGCAGGTATCCTGACTGCAGCAGTGGCGCCTGCCGATGCCTGCCGCGATCTGATCCGTGCCGCCCTGGAGGCCGGGGCGCCGGACAATGTTTCGGTCATCGTTGTCGATATCCGGGAGAGTTGAGCGATGCAGCCGGGCAGCCTTGTCGGCCCCGTCATCGTGGCCATTGGCGTGATCCTTGCGGCCATCACCTTCGCTGTCGTCTCGACCCTGTTGCAGACGGCTGATGCGGGGGCGGAGCTCAGGATGACCCGGCAGGAGGAGGCTTTGGCCGCCGAAATTGCCGCACGCACGCGGCTTGAGGCTGAAGTGTCGGGCCTCAGGGCCGACCTCGCCCGGTTGAGAGAGGATATGAGCCTGCTGGCCAATCGCGCGGCCCCTGTGCCAGCACCGTCCACAGTGATGCCGGACGAGGATTTCGAAACCCCGCCCGAGACCGAGGCGCTGACCGAGGCAATGCTCTTGGCCAAGACCCGCTTCAACAAGGGTATCACCCAGCCGAAGAACCGGGTGATGATGGAGGTGCTCGGCCCGCCGCGCGACAGCTATTCGACCGATTGCCAGCCGGTGAGCAATCCGCGTCTGAAATCGCTGATGGAGACGCGGCAGGTCGGGCCGATCCGGGTGACCATGCTGCGCCCCGCGCTGGATTCTTTGCAACGGATCATGGACCGGCTGAAGCAAAGCGACCCCGACATCCACGACAAGATCGGCACGGCAGGCGCGATCTGCGCGCGGTTTATCCGGGGGTCCACCACATCCGTGTCGAACCATTCCTGGGGCACGGCCATCGACCTGACGCTTGAAGGCCAGCTTGACCCCTTCGCCGATGGCGGCACACAATTCGGCCTCCTGATCCTCGCCGAATATTTCAACGACGAAGGCTGGTTCTGGGGCGCGACCTATGGGCGCGAGGATTCGATGCATTTCGAGGTGGGCGAGGAAACCCTGAGGGCCTGGGCCGCCGAAGGGAAGCTCTGATCCGATGGCGGGCCGTGATGCCGATCCCTTTGACGCGGCAGCGGGGCCGGTTCTGGACTGGGCCGGGACGCTGGCAGAACGGGCCGCGCGCGATCCGAAAGCCGCCCTGACCGAAGCGATGGCCCGGCTGGACGGGTTCAGCGAGGCCCTGCGGTGTGGCGGCGTGCCACCTGCTTCCATCGCACCGGCGCGCTATGCGCTGGCGCTGATCCTTGATCAGGCGGTGCGGGCGAACCGGCGGGCGGATATGAAACTCTGGTCGGCTGCATCGCACCGGCAGCTTTTCGACGGGCGGGAAATCTCGGCGGCCACCTTGCGTGACTTCATCGCCAAGGCTGGTGCGGCGGGGCCGGATTACGCCCCGGTGCGCCAGTTTCTGGAACGCTGCCTTGGGCGGCTGGAAGGCGGGCGGACGCGGTTCGACCGTTCGACCGGACCAAGCTGGACAGGTATCGTCGTTGTGCTGGTCACCGGCTTCTGTCTTGCCGTCGCGGGCTGGACGGCTTGGGTCGAATGGCGGTTTCACCGGGACCTGAGGCAGGTTTTCGATGCCGACGCGCTTTCCATCGGGCTCGACCGGACCGGTGATTTCCCCGACCTTGCCCAAAGACTCGACCGCCTGCGCGACACCGCAGCCCGGGTGGCCGTACAGGCGGATCATGCGCCGGTCCGGCTTTTCGCCGCCCCCCTGGGTTTCGATGCTGAAACACATGCCAAGGCGGTCTACGAGGCTGCGGTCCAGACCCATGTGCCGCCACTCATCGCGCGAAAGATCGACATTGCCATCGCCTCGGAAGGCGGTGCGGTAGAGCTATATGACGACCTTCGGGCATGGTCGGTTCTGGCGGGCCTGACCGGTTGGTCGCCCGCCTATCTGGCGGGCTGGACCCGCGACCGGGCGGTGCCGGGTTCGGGGCTTGAAGGGATCGCCACACATGCGATGCAGCTGCGTCAGCGGGATGTGCCATTGCCGCAGCCCGATGCCGAGCTGATGGCTCAGGCCCACAGCTTCGCCGCCGAGGCGTCAGAGGCTGACCGCGCCTATCTGGAACTGCGCCGCTCTGCCGCCGTTGCCGACCTGCCGGGTTGGGTCGCGGACGCGGCCGTGCCGGGCCTGCCGGACATCCTGCTCCGCCGGTCCGGGCGGATGATGGACGACCCGCTTCCCGGCCTCTTCACCAGTGCAGGATGGGACCATGCGCGGGATATCGGGGCGGGAAACGCGGTGCAGGTCGCGCGGGAAGAGGCGGCGAAACTGTTTCAGGGCGCGGTATCGCGCCAGAACGATACGCCCGACCGGGTTCTGGACATGCTTCAGCGCGATACGATTGCGGCATGGCGCGCCTATCTGGCCGACCTGCGGGTCCGCCCGTTCTCGGACCCCGACGCAGCGGTGCGCATCTCGGGCGCGCTTGCCCGCGCATCCTCCCCGCTTGAACAACTCCTGAGGGACATTTGGGCCGAGGCGGGCGGGCTCGACCGCCGCCGCACGCATGCCCAGCAACTGGCCATCGCCACGAGTTTTGCTGCAATGATCCAGTATGTCGAACAGGGGCGGATGCGGGACATCTCGGACCTGTTTGCCGGGCTGAATGTCGCGCTGGGCGCGATGGACCGGGACGAGGAAACCGGGCTGCAACGGCTGATGAGCGTGCAGGACCGCGCGGCGTCGATCTCGGCGCTGCGGCAGGCCCCCGCTGTGGTCACGAGCATCGTGGAGGATGTGCTGGCGCAATCCTCTGCCGCCCATGCCGACCTTCTGACCAATCCGCTGACCCGCGCCTGGCAGTCCGAGGTCCTGCCCGCCTGCCGTGCCGCCATCGATGGGCGTTTCCCGTTCGGAGAAGGCGCCGATGCGGACCCTGCGCAACTCGCGCGCCTTCTTGCACCGGGCGGTGCCATCGACCGCTATGTCCAGACCCGCGCGGCGCCCTATCTCGACATGTCCGAAAGCCCCTGGCGCTGGAAGCCCGAGGCGCGGTTCGCAGGCCTCGCGCCGGAAAGTGCCGCCTTCTTCCAGACTGCGCAGGCGATCACCGCCTCGCTTTTCACCGCGGATGGGGCAATCGGCGATACGCTTACACTGGCGGCACTCGCAGAACGCGGTAAGGCCACGATGGCCATCGGCGGTCAGGGCGGCGCGGTCGAGGCGACGGGCGATGCGCTGGTGTTGCGCTGGCCCGGCCCCGCGCCGGAACGCGGGGTTGAGGTCAGTTTTCAGACCGGCGCGGATCAGGCCCGGTTAGAGCAGGCAGGGCCATGGGGACTCATGCGCCTGCTCGACCCATTGCGGCTCAGAAAAAGGGATGACGGTCAACGCATCCTTGTCGATCTCCGTCGGGGTGGCGCGCGGCTTTTTCTGGAGATCGGGTTTGAGCGTGCCGACAATCCCCTTTCACGCCGCGATCTGATGAAAGGCTTTGCCTGCCCTCTGGTCTTGTAGTCATCAGCCCGCTTGCCCGACCGCCACAGAGGTCCCGGAGCAGGTCCGGGGCACGCGGCACTCTGCGCATGCCGGAAATCCCGCCTCTGAAAACTGGCCAGCCTCGGCTATACTTCCCGCATATTTCAGTATGTCACCCGCCCAATCCGAAGATCATTTGATAAAGGATAGTGCCGTGCCCCAGACCCGAGAGATCACCGTTTCTGTTCCCGCCTTCGGACCAGACGTTCTGTTCGCCCGGATGGAGGGGTTCGACGAAATCAGCCGCCCCTTCCGCTTTGACCTCTCGATCGTCAGCGAAAGCCTCGACCTGAAGGCCGCCGATGTTCTCGGCACCGCGGCGACGATCACGGTGGGCGAGGACGAGCCGCGCCATTTCAACGGCTTGGCCGCCGAATTCGCGCTAACGGATATCCGCGACGGCTATGCGCATTACCGGCTGATCCTGGTTCCGTGGCTGTGGTTCCTGTCGCTGAAGACCGACAACCGCATCTTCCAGAACCAAAGCGTGGTCGAAATCGTCGAGGAGATCTTTGGCGACTATCCCGATGCGTCTTTCGAAAAACGCCTGAACGGCTCTTACCCTCCGCGCGACTATTGTGTGCAATACGGGGAAAGCGACCTCGATTTCATCCAACGGCTGCTGGAGCATGAAGGCATCTTCTATTTCTTCGAATATGAGGACGGCGCGCATAAGATGATCCTCGCCGATGATGGCAGCACACTGAAACCGGGGCCGGGTGCGGATACGCTGCCTTACGAATCCGACAACCGGATCAGCTTTCGCGATGGCGATTTCATCACCGCCTGGCTGCCGGTCAGCCAGGTTCGACCGGGCAAGTTCGCCCATACCGATTACGATTTCGAAAAACCTTCTTCGGATCTGATGTCCAAGGCGGCGGGGCCGCTTGGACATGCTCAGGACGGCAATGAGACCTATCACTACCCCGGCAACTACACCGAACTCGGTCGGGGCGACGACCTGTCGGCCCTGCGGCTTGGGGAATTGCAGGCCACACAGCGCCGGATCACGGCGGCGGGCACGGCGCGGCCCTTGTGGTCGGGGCGCAGCTTCACGCTCGACAAGTTTCCGCGCGAGGAGGAGAACGACGACTACATTGTCCTGCGCACCGATTATGAGCTTTGGGATGCGGAGTACCGGACGGGAAATGTTGCAGGGGATGTGGGCTATCTGATCGGTCTGCGTCTTGCGCCGAAATCCGTGGCCTACCGCCCGCCGCGCATCACGCCGAAACCGGTGATGAAAGGGCCGCAGACGGCGGTCGTCGTCGGCCCCGGCGGCGAAGAAATCTTTACCGACGAATATGCCCGCGTGAAGGTGCAGTTCTTCTGGGACCGCTTGGGGGGCAGGGATGAAAACACCACCTGCTTCATCCGCGTCAGCCAGACCTGGGCCGGGGCTGGCTGGGGGTTCATCCAGATCCCCCGTATCGGGCAGGAGGTGATCGTCGATTTTCTTGAAGGCGATCCCGATCAGCCGATCATCACCGGGCGGGTCTACAATGCCGAACAGATGCCGCCCTACGGACTGCCGGGGAATGCCTCGCAATCGGGGTGGAAGTCGAACTCGACACCGGGAGGGGGCGGTTGGAACGAACTCAGGTTCGAAGACAAGGCGGGCGCGGAAGAGGTCTATTTTCAGGCCCAGAAGGACCATACCGAACTGGTCAAGAACAATGAGGCGCGCACCATCGGCAACGATTTTTCCGAGGATGTCGGCCATGACGCGCAGCAATCCGTCGGCAACAACCGGACCGAAAGCGTGGGCGTCGACAAGTCGACCAGTATTGGGGCGAACCGCACGGTCGATATCGGTTCAAACGATACCGAAAGCGTGGGCGCCAACCGCTCGCTGAGCGTGGGCGCGGACGAAACGATCTCCATCGGCAACAATTCGACCGAGACGATTGGCGCGAACCACGGCCAGACCGTGGGCGCGGTACAGACGATCACGGTTGGTGCTGCCCGTGTTGATACGGTGGGTGCGGCAGAGACACGGACCGTGGGCGGTGCGCAGATCCAGTCGGTGGGTGTGACCCGTGCGGTCGATGTGGGCGCGGCGCAATCGCACAGCATCGGCGCGTCAGACAGCTGGAACATCGGTGCTTCACAGAGTGTCAGCGTCGGCGCGGGCCAGACCGTCAGTGTCAGCGCCGATCAGGGCGTATCGGTCGGCGGCGGTCAGTCGACAAGCGTCGGGGCTGACCGGACGACCAGCGTTTCGGGCAATGACGCAACCGATGTCGGTGGCGACGGAGCGGTGAAGATCGGCGGCAAATACTTGCTGGATGTCGGTGCCGAGATCACGCTGAAATGCGGTGGGGCGACGATTTCAATGAAAAGCGGTGGCGAGATCACGATTGATGGCACCGATATTACGATCAATGGCAGCGGCAAGATCGGTATCAAGGCCGGGGGCGACATCACCGCCAAGGGATCGAAGGTTAACCTCAATTAGAGCGTTTCGGGTGCGCCTTGAGGCAGGCCCGCATCGGAATAGCTTCGATTGCTCAGGCGTTATGTCTGGTGTCCCAGCATGCGGTCAAGCACCGTTTCCGGAGCATCCGGTTCGGCCGTTTCCGGGGCGTGGCGTCGGGTCCAGAGCAGCATTGACGGCGCGTCGGCCAACTCTCCCTCTGGCAGCGGGATCGCTTCGAGCGCGGTCTGAAGTGCGTCGGCATCCATGGATCGGGCCATCACCATTTCGGCGCAGCGGCGGGCCCTGCCGAACCATGGGCAGAGACCAAGTTGACCGGGCAGCGTGTCGCCGATCAGAAACAGGCTGAGCGGGAAGACCCGGCCCGCGCTGTCGGCGCTGGGCACGATGACAGCTCCCGCGCACTGCCCGCCCGAGATCAGACGGCAGCGCAACCCGCCCTGTGGCCAGCGCTTTCCGGCGCGCATCCGGGGTGCGACATGTCTGGTGACCCAGGCGTCCCAATTCTTACGGAAGCTGTCCGGCAGTCCCCGCGCCACGAAATCCCCGGTGACGGGCAACTTGCCGAAAAACCCCACATAGGGTTGCGTCAGAACGTTTCCGGACATCTGAAGTTCCCGAACATGGTCAGGTCGAAGGGATTATCCACTGAATTCGCCCGGAGTTCAAACTCTGCGCGATATCCGCCCAAGGCAAGGGTAAGCCGGAACAGCTCCGGCAGGTCGGTGCGCCGCAAATTGCCGGCACGGATCATCCTCAGCCAGGCCCAGGCGCCGGTCTCGGTTGCGATGACCTCGGCGCTGCCGTCGATCGGGGCGAAGGAGAGGGAAATCAGGTTTGTCCCGTCCGGCCCCGGCCATGTCATCGGCGTGGGGCGGGTGGCCGAGTTGAAGTAGACAAGCTGCTGGCCGTCGAGGTTCAGGGTCATCCGGCTGGCATTGGCGGTCAGGTCCTTCGGTTCCAGCGTGAAGGCCATGATTGGTCCCGCCCCGCCGGGAAAAAGGCCATCGCGGATGGCGCGGGCCTGTTCGAAGGGGGTGAGCGTCGCCGCATCCAGCCCGAAATCGGCACGCCATGTCCATGGCCGCCGTGTCGTGTCGACATAAGGCAACAACAGTTCGTTGGTGAACCCGTCGATCAGCCCGCCCGGCCCGAAAAGCCGCTGGAAATCGGCGACATTCACGTCGATGACGCTGCCCGCAACGAAAGGATAACGCCCCGCCGTGGCGGAGGTGCAGAAGGGCAGGATATCGGCGCGCCAGCGGGCATTCAGTTGCGCGATGACCGCCTCTCGCGTCACCTCGATCGTCTCGCCCGCGACCCCCCGGATCCAGTCATCGACCGGGTCGGGCAGGGTGGCGGCGACATTGGCGAGCTGGCCCGTCAGTTCCGGCAGGCCGCCACGCGCGAGAAGGGCTGCTTCGGGGTCGGGGCTGGCGGCGACGGTCTGCAACTCGTTCGCCAGCGCGCCAAGCGCCAGTTCCGCATCGC
The DNA here is from genome assembly GCF_049646345.1 of Albidovulum sp. Classification (GTDB taxonomy): domain Bacteria; phylum Pseudomonadota; class Alphaproteobacteria; order Rhodobacterales; family Rhodobacteraceae; genus Albidovulum. The sequence continues at coordinate 8,873 of NZ_JBARVQ010000205.1, forward strand.
CGATCAGGGGCGGCACGCCGTCGGTTTCGGTGATCACCGCCTTGATCGGGGCGAAGTGCCCGGCGATGACCGCGCCCGGCACCTC
>NZ_JBARVQ010000206.1:0-1616 GCF_049646345.1 Albidovulum sp.
GGTTGTGAGACGCAGACGTTGAGAAAAACCCAAGAAATATTGGCATATTTGCGGATTTCCGGAGCGAGTTCATCCGCCAGATTGGCGCTTCCGTTGAGCCGGCGAGGGCTGCGTCTGGCCGCGATCATTTTGGTCATGTTTTGGAATTCCGCAGCTTTCGCACAACCAAAGGTGATTCGCTGCCTGCCGCCCGAGGTGCCGGTCACCGACCTCCCTGAGGCGGTTCTCGCCGAGTATCGCGCAGAAATCTCGGCCGAGTTCGAGGCCTACTTTGCGGCCGTCAGCACCCACATCACCTGTCTCGACACAGAGCGCAGTCGCGCTTTGTCGGAAGCCCGCGTGGCCACCGAGGCCTATTCCGCCTTCCTCAACATCACCCCAGCCCAGAAGGACCTCCCGTGAAACCTCTCCTCCCTGCCCTGCTCCTTGGTGTCGGTCTGTCAACTGCAACCGTCACCCCGGCTGCGGCTTACCCCGTCGATTGCGCGATCCTGCTGTGTCTCGCCGGGGGCTGGCCTACATCCGCCGAATGCGCCCATGCCCGCGCGGTCTTTATCCGCCGCATCACGCCTTGGCCCATTTAGCCACCGCTGCAGATCTGGAACTGTCCGATGCGGGCAAGTTTCCGGGGCGAGGCAAAACCGATCGAGCGACTGTTCGACATCGCCGTTCGCGGTGAGCCAATGCCGTTCGTCTCAATCCCGGAAACGCCGTTGGCGCTTCAGCTTGTCCAGGATCGCGCGGATGTCGACATCTCCGATCCGGCGTTTGACTTCGTCCGCTCGATCCGTGTGTTCGAGATCACCTACCAGCAGCGACGCAGCTCTGATGGCGACTGCAACAGCTGGGGCGCCGTGTACATGGGCACCTATGGCCCTCAAGGCGACTACAGCCGTCGTCGGAGCAGCGTGTCTGCGGTTCCTACCGAGTCAGATCTCGCCGTGCCGGAAGACTGCCGCAACTACTGGCACCGGTCCGTCTTCGTCGAATGGCGCGACTATGAAGGCAGCTACGGACACGAAGAGGTTCACTATTGAGAACCTGAACGAATGCCCTGCCCCGAAACGATCGAAAGACGCAACCCCCAGAAACAGAAACGACGCCAGACCATAGGCCCGACGCCGCACTGATTTCCTCGTGGTAGTGGGAATTTAGCGCGAGCTTTGGACCCGTTCAACCGGCAAATGCGTTTGCCGGAACGAAATTTTTCACGCCTCACGGTCTGGTGTCGCCCCAAGACGGAACGACACATCATGGAACTCACGACCGGCGCCATCCTGCGCCGCATCACCGAAACCCCGCTTTCCACGGCGGCCCATAAGCTCGCGACGATCATCCTCGATGGGATCGCCTGGAAGGATGGCTACAACGGGCTTGAACGCGGAACTGCCGCCTTCACCCTAGGCAGTCTTGCCGACAAGATGGGCATATCGCGTCAGCATCTGACCCAGCTGTTGGCGGAATTGGCGTCATCTGCCCTTGGGCTCTTGCGTTGGAAGCCGCATGGCAAATTCGCGCCTTGGCTCTTCCGATTTGGTGCTGTGGATAACCCTCCAACTGAGCCAGATCTCGTGTCAGCCACAGATGACACATCACTATCTAGAGATTCTAAGAAC
>NZ_JBARVQ010000207.1:0-2143 GCF_049646345.1 Albidovulum sp.
CCCATGCCAATACGCTGCCGGTGATGGTCGCCAGCCAGACCGGCAGTCAGGGGATATCCTGGTGGTCGATGGCCGCACTCAGCTTTGCGGCCATCCTGCCGCTGATCGTCATCGGTGTGGTGCTGGAGCGTTATATCATCAAGGGCATGGCGGCGGGGGCGGTGAAATAGGCCCCCGGCTTGTCGTTGACAGTGCCCGCAAGCAGGCTAGATTTGTCGGGAACCATCCCAAAGGAGTCCCCCATGCCCCGTATCCTTCTTAGCCTTGCGGCTGTTGTCACCCTGTCGGCCTGCGCCACCATCCACGGCGCCGGGCAAGACATCCAGAAAGCCGGCGCCGCGATCAGCACCGAGGCCGCTGCCGCCGAACAGAACATGTGATCCAGCGGGGTTTTGCCCCCGCGCCGCGACTTCCTGATGCATCGAAACAAAGGGCAGCGCCCGAACCGAGGGGTGGGCGTAAAGCGCCCGCCCCGTGGGGGCGGTTCGGGCGCTGCCCGGTCGGAAGGCGACCGGGCGAGGAAGGAAGGGTGGGTGGGTGGTTTCGGAGTGTGGTGATGGGTTGGGGGGCGATGACCACCGATTTGCGCAAGGGGGTATGGTTGGGTGAAACCCCGCCTATGCTTGCTTGAGGCCAGATTGTGGGCAGAGTGCGCTTCAGCGCACCAATCAGGTAGAGAAAGTGGTGCGCTGAAGCACACTCTACGGCTTGTTAACTTAGAGCATCTTTAAGCCTTCACGAATGAGGTCAACGAATGCGCGGGCATCCGAAAAGTAGTTACGGAAAGCATCGCGGATGTTTTCCTCACTTTCACCTCGAACAAGCACAATATCTGCTCTCTCGCCGTATTCCTTTTCCAATTCGTCATAAGCCTCAATAGCGCGATTTACATTCTCGTAGGTTCGGAACTCCAGTGCGTCCTCTCCTTCCTCAACCTCAAACTTGAAGATCAAGAGCGTATTCCTTCTAAACTTAAGCCCGCGACTGGAAGTTCCTCTAAGATTGTCAAAAGTTTGAAGCAGACCCAATCGTCGATCAGCCAAGCTAAACTCTTCCGCAAGTTCTTTGTTACCTAGGTCCGCACAGCAAGAGTTCGAGTTTTCTGCCGTCCGTGCAATTATTTCGCTAGCCAATTGAAAATACCGCAAATAGTGCGCAGTGGCGTCGGCAAACTTAATTCGGTTCGAAGTGATCAAGTCCGCCACCTCGACCGCAGTAGCCCAAGCGTGTTGAGGCAACGTACGGTATTGGATTTCAACCTTTAAGCCATTCCAGGGAATACCGCCGATTGAGTTAACATGATACTCATACACATCATGAATACCTCGATATCCTGTCGTCTTCGGCTTATTGATATAGTCGTATCTATCAGACTCATGGGTCAAGGAATGTCGCCAGCGAGCACCATGCATAGACGTGCGAACATCATTCAAATCCTGCAACGACTTGAAGATCATCCTGCAGCCAGCAATGTCATGCATCGCAGAAAGCGGCATATTGGGTTCGCGTAGGAGTTTGTCAAGGATCGTATTTCGGCGCTTCAATCGTTGTCCAACAGAACGGGATGTCTCTCGAGAATGGTTCCGAATGTTTGCTTGAAACGTATTCAAAATGTACGCATGAGAGCCACGAAAGTTCTCCAAAACAGCATTGTCCTCCGGGGTCGCAGTTCCTTTTACAATCCGCTTACCCGCAGCACGAATTCTACTGCGAGTAAATTGCGGTCGGACAAAACTCACCATTCACCCATCCCCTTTCAAAGCCAAACCCCAGCACCCTATCCACCTGTGTGGACACGCGATTGGCTCCGCCATTCGCTTTCGTCCCGCCCCTCAAAGAATGGACAGTTAACTGTCCATCTTCAGCGCGCTGATAAACGCTTCTTGCGGGATCTCGACTTTTCCGAACTGGCGCATCTTCTTCTTCCCGGCCTTCTGCTTATCGAGCAGCTTGCGTTTGCGGGAAGCGTCGCCGCCGTAGCATTTCGCGGTCACGTCCTTGCGCATCGCGCTTAGCGTCTCACGCGCGATGACGCGGCCGCCGATGGCTGCCTGGATCGGGATCTTGAACATATGTCTGGGGATCAGGTCTTTCAGCTTTTCGACCATGGCGCGGCCCCGTGCCTCGGCCCGGTCGCGGTGGA
>NZ_JBARVQ010000208.1:0-2347 GCF_049646345.1 Albidovulum sp.
TCGGTTTGCATGGGCACGCGGCTCTTGATGTTCTTGAACAGGGGACGTTCCTTCTGTAAGCCGGATACGAGGCGCAGAACCGCAAGGCAAGGGGTCGGAATGCTTAAATTGGCCGGTATCATCCGGACGTCGGTGGTCATCGCGATGGTTCTGACCCTGGCATCCTGTTCCGCACAGTACCGCAATCACGGCTATGTTCCGACCGATGCCGAACTGCAGCAGATCATCGTTGGCAAGGACACCAAGCAAACCGTTGCTGAACTTGTCGGCCGACCTTCTGCCGAGGGTGTGCTGAGCGAGAACGAATGGTTCTACGTCGAAAGCCGGTTCCGGCACTACACCTACAACGACCCCGAAGAGATCGAACGCGAAGTGCTGGTGATCAGTTTTGACAACAGCGAACGGGTCGCGAATATCGAGAGGTTCGGCATGGAGGATGGCCGGGTCATCGCGCTGTCGCGCCGCGTCACCTCAAGCTCGGTGCGCGACACGACCTTCCTGCGTCAGCTTCTGGGCAACCTCGGCAATATCACGCCTGACCAGTTCGGCCAGACCCCCTAATCCTGCGGCTTGAAGTCGAGCGCGACGCCGTTGATGCAGTACCGCAGGCCCGTCGGCGCCGGGCCGTCCGGGAAGACATGGCCCAGATGGGCGTCGCAGCGCGCGCAATGCACTTCGGTGCGCTTCATGAACCAGCTGTTGTCGCTGCTTTCTCCGACCATCTCGGACTCTTTGGGCTGGTAGAAGGACGGCCAGCCGGTGCCGCTGTCGAACTTGTGGGCCTGATCGAAAACCGGCGCGCCGCAACAGACGCAGGCGTATGTTCCGGGCTGCTTGGGGAAATTGTCATGCGTGAAGGCGCGCTCGGTGCCGTGCTTGCGGGTGACCTTGTAGGCTAGGTCCGAAAGCTGGTTGCGCCATTCTTCTTCGGTTTTCACGATCTTTTCCATGGCTGTCCCTTTCCGGGCTGTCAGAGAATTGTCATAAGTTCTGTGCTAGGCGTCCGCTGTGGCTATGTAATGGGCGCCGGGCGTTTCGCCAAGCGCTGCTCACGGCGCGGTGATGGAAGGAAGAGAGCCGATGGAGGTCTTTCGCAAGGGGCGCTATTCGGTCCGTTACGCCGGGTCCGACGCCGACCTTCAGGCGGCGCAGCGGTTGCGCTGGCTGGCCTTTCGTCCGGGCGCAGCTGAAGACGGTGTGGATGCGGACCGCTTCGACCCGTTGTGCCGCCATGTTCTGGTCGAGGAGCGGGCGGGCGGGCGGCTGGTCTGCACCTTCCGGTTCATGCTGCTGGAAGGCGGGGCGGAGATATCGCAAAGCTATTCGGCGCAATATTACGGACTGTCGGGTCTTGGCGATTACGCGGGGCGGATGGTCGAGATGGGGCGGTTCTGCATCGATCCGAGCTGCCATGACGCGGATATCCTGCGCGTCGCCTGGGGCGCGATGACCCGCGTGGTTCAGCAAGAGCGTGTTGATCTTCTTTTCGGCTGTTCGTCCTTCAAGGGCGTGGAGACGGGCGACTATCTGGATGCATTCGCGGTGCTGAAGGCCCGGCATCTGGCGCCAAAGCGCTGGCTGCCGGCGGCCAAGGCGCCGAACGTGTTTCGCTATGCCGCGCGGCTGCGGCGCAAGCCCGACATGCGGGCGGCAATGGCGAAGATGCCGCCGCTCTTGAAGTCCTACCTCATGATGGGCGGCTGGGTCAGCGATCACGCGGTGGTGGATGCCGAGATGAACACCCTGCATGTCTTCACCGGGCTCGAGGTGCGGGCGATCCCGCCGGGCCGCGTGCGGCTGTTGCAGGACATCGCCGGATAGGTCCGGCGCGGGTGGTGCTGCCGGTCGCCTCCGGCGGGGATATTTATCAACAGATGATGGGCATTGACGACGTCCGGGCGGCGGGTTAGCTGGCGGCCATGGCCCGTGCTCCCCTGCTTCAGCTTTCGAATATTGCCCTGACGTTCGGGGGCGCGCCCCTGTTCGAGGGGCTCGATCTGGTTGTCCAGCCCGGCGACCGTGTGGCGCTTGTCGGGCGCAACGGATCAGGCAAGTCGACATTGATGAAGGTGATGGCCGCTCTGGTCGAGCCTGACAGCGGCGCGCGCGTGGTGCCACCGGGCGTCAGCGTCGGCTACATGGAGCAGGAACCCGAGATGGCCGGTTTCGAGACCTTGGGCGATTTTGCCGCCAGCGGTCTGGCCGAAGGCGAGGAATACCGCGTCGCGGTCGTGGCAGAGGGGCTTAAGTTCGACCCCGAAACCCGGGTTGCGACGGCATCGGGCGGGGAACGGCGGCGCGCGGCGCTGGCCAAGCTTCTGGCCGAGGCACCGGAACTGATGCTGCT
>NZ_JBARVQ010000209.1:0-8852 GCF_049646345.1 Albidovulum sp.
TATAGCGGTCCTGCGTATGCTGGCAGCCGAAATAATGCCCCTCAGACCCCACCTCGGCGATTGTCTCGATGGCGATTTCCTCGGGGCCCGTCGCCCATGTCGCGGGTTCCATATAGCGCTGCATCATCTGCAACACCTCGCAGTCCATGACGAACTTCTCGGGGCTCGCGATCAGCCCACCTTCCAGCCAGCCTGCCGCGTGATAGACCATGTTGGTGCCCGATTGCATCGCCGCCCAGAGCGAGTTGCAGGTCTCCCACATCGCCTGACCGTCCGGCACGTTGGCGGCACAAACGCCCGAGGATCGCAGCGGCAATTTGTAGAACCGCGCCATCTGGCCGGTCATCTGTGTGGCGCGCATATACTCCGGCGTGCCAAAAGCGGGGGCGCCGGACTTCATATCGACATTCGACGTAAAAGTGCCGATCCCCACCGCGGCGCCCGGTGCCACATATTGCAGAAGCGCGATCGCGGCCAAAGCCTCGGCAATCGACAGTGTCACCGCGCCCGACATCGTCACCGGCGCCATGGCACCTGCCAGCGTGAACGGCGTCACGATCACCGCCTGCCCGTTCCGCACCAGACGCAAAGCCCCGTCGATCATCGGGAAGTCGTGTTTCAGCGGCGAGACGGAGTTGATGTTGGTATACATATGCGGCGCGGCGCGGAACGCCTCCGCCGACAACCCGCCCGCGATACGCACCATCTCCATCCCGTCCTCGACGCGCTCCTTGCCCAAAGCATAGGCGTGGCAGACCTTGTCGGTCAGAGTCAGCTTTTCATAAAGGCAATCCAGATGGCGGACCGAGGCGTGGACATCGACCGGCTCCACCGGATAGCCACCCGCGAAATGGATGCAGTTGAAATATTGCGTCAGCTTGATGAAGTCGCGAAAGCCTTCCATGAAGCCCGAAACCTTGCCACGTTCCAGATCCCAGTAATTGGGCGGTGAAGAGACATTGCCAAAAAGGATATGCTGGCCACCCAGCGGCAAAGCGCGGTCCGGGTTGCGGGGTGTGATGGTGAACTCGGCGGGGGCGCGGCCCACCATCTCCATCACGAAGTCTTCGTCCATGCGGACATTGTCGCCATCGACCTTGCAGCCGACGGCCTTGAAGATCTCCAGTGCCTCATCGTTCAGGAACCGGATGCCGATCTCACTCAGGATACGCATCGCGCCCTTGTGGATGGCCTGAACGCCCTCGGGGCCCATCGGCTCGACCGGACGATCGGGATTGGCCGGAATGCGCCAGGGCATCTGGTCCACAGCCTTCACCCCGGCCCGTTCGGCATGCCCCGCCCGGCCGCCTGCGCGTTTGCGCCTGATCTCGCTCGTCATGATCGCACCCCTGTTGCGCACAGGCCAAGGATCAAACTCGCGGGAACGGGTTTCGCATCGCTCTGCGACACGTACGCGTCGTTTTCGGGCTGAGGGTCAGGTTTCGGCCATCGCCTGACTGTCGATCCAGTCCGGCAGGTGACCGATATCGGTCAGAACCACATCTGCCAGCGGCGACAAAGCATCCGCCCCGGCAATGCCGGTCAGAACCGCGACCGTGCGCATGCCCGCCGCGCGTCCGGCGATGAGGTCGTGCAGGCTGTCGCCCACCATCGCGACAGTCCCGGGCGCAAGGCCATGCATCCGCGCAAAAGCCAGCAACGGGCCGGGATCGGGCTTTGCCCCATAGCCGCTGTCATAGCCCGAGACGAAGTGGAAAAACGACGCGACACCCGCCTGCCGCAAATGCGCTGTGGCCGGTTCCTCGGCATCGTTGGTTGCCAGGCCCAGTTTCAGGCCACGCGCGGTAAAACCCTCGAAAAGCGGGACAAGCGGGACGGCGGCAACCTGCCGGGTCTCGGCCGAAACCGCGTTCATCCGCGCAACCAGCGTCGCCCGGTCCGCCCCGGGAACATGTTCCAGCAGATGCATCGAAATTTCAGCCGGGGTGCCCGCTATGATCGGGCTGTCGGGAACGAATGTCCCGTCCTCCATATTGAACCCCACCGCCTGACCAAGGCGGGCAGCGAGCGTTTCCGACCCTGCTGACAATTCCATGAAGAACTGCCGCGCCCAGGCCGACCAAGTGGCACGGAAATCGAAAAGCGTTCCGTCCTTGTCGAAGATCAGGCCGTGAATTCCGCTCATCATTTCATCCAACGCACGAAAAGCATTCTCTCTGCAAACTGGCGCAGTGGGCGGCGCAAGGCAAGCCGTGCGATCCCGCTTTGCTTATGTCCAATGCGTCTGCGCGCCGCCCGGCAGCACTTCGCGCGCCGCCATGGGATCGGAATAGGCATATCCCTCGGCATCGCAGAACGCGGCCACCCAGGCATCGTCCATCAAGAGGAAGTCGAGCACTGCGCCCAGAAATTCGGGTTCGGCGGCGCGTTCCTTCAGATCCGCGACCGCCGATCCGCTCGCCCCCAGAAAGACCGGCAGAAGCTCATCATTCCCCACAAGCCAGCCCAGCGCCCTGAGCGCCAGCGTCTCGGCGAATTGCTGCCTATCGCGCTTCATCTGCCCCCACATACCATCCCTTTGGAAAGTATTTCTTAACCATTGCGAACGAAAGATGAGGGCAACGTGCAAGGAAGTAAACCGGAGCGGAAGCGTGGGTGGGAAAATCCTCATTGTCGACGATGTCGCGACGAACCGCATCGTATTGAAAGTCAAACTCGCCGCTGCGTTCTACGAAACGGTTCAGGCGTCAAACGGCACCGAAGCGCTCAACTTTGCGCGGCAGTTACGGCCGGATCTGATTCTGCTGGATATCGAACTGCCGGATATCGGCGGTATCGAAGTGTGCGAGCAGTTGAAGGCCGATCCTGTGACCCGCGACATCCCGATTGTCATGGTGACCGCCTTTCGCGACATGACCCGGAAGATGCAGGCCCTGCGGGCGGGGGCCGAAGATGTCGTGTGGAAACCGCTGGACGAAACCGTATTGCTCGCCCGGATGCGCAGCCTGCTCCGCGCGCGCGAAACCGCACAGCAACTCGGATTGCGTGACTGCACCTATCGCGAACTGGGATTTGCAGAGCCGGTGCAGGCCTTCACCGGTCACGCGGTCGTCGCCCTTGTCGCCGGCCGGCCCGATATCGCACTGGCATGGCGGCGCGATCTGGAACCTTATCTCGATGCCCGTTTTGTCATTCTCGACCGCGAAGCGGCCCTTGGGGATCGCGACCGGCATCCGGTGCCGGATGTCTATGTCGTCGCCGCCGACCTCGCGGGGCACGGCGATGGGCTGATGCTGATGTCCGAGCTCAGGTCGCGCACGATATCGCGCTATTCCTCGGTCTGCGTAATGCTGCCGCCAGAGTCACGTAACACGGCCGCAATGGCGCTCGACCTTGGCGCCAACGATCTGATCGAGGCCACCGCCGATCCAGAGGAGACGGCGCACCGGATCCGCACCCAGATCGAACGCAAGCGGCAATCGGACCTGCTGCGCGATTCCGTTGCGGCCGGGCTGAGGCTTGCCATGACCGACCCGCTGACCGGGCTGCATAACCGCCGCTATGCGCTGCCGCATCTTGCCCGCATCGCCGAACGGGCCGAGACGGCAGGGCGGCAATTCGCGGTCATGGTTCTGGACCTCGACCGGTTCAAGTCGATCAATGACACCTATGGCCATGCCGCCGGTGACGCGGTTCTGGTGGAAGTGGCGCAGCGACTGAAGTCCAACCTTCGCGCCGTCGACCTTCTGGCCCGGATCGGGGGCGAGGAATTCCTTGTCGCCCTGCCTGAAACGTCGCCCGAGGCCGCACAGGCCACCGCCGAACGCCTGCGCCGGGTCATCGGCGAACGACCGGTCCCGCTGGCGAAGGGCGAAGGCAATGTCCCGGTCACCCTGTCGATCGGTCTGGCCATCGGCCCCGCCAAGCAACGGGGGTCGGTTGATGACCTCGTGAACCTTGCCGACCGTGCCCTTCTGGGATCGAAGGCTGAGGGGCGCAACCTCGTCACCGTCTGCCGCACGGCCGCGTGACATCTGCGGGACGGCAACTTATCGCCGCCGGCCGCGCTTCAGCCTTGCATCGATCCGATCGGCGAAATCCGCGCGTTCACTGGCACTCATCTGCCCGATACGTTCGCTCAGCAATCGACGGCCCAGATCGATCCGCTCGGCGATGCGGGTGCCGTGCCGGGCGACGAGTGTATCGACCAGCGCCAGATCCAACGGGTCCTGCCGCAAGGCCTCGGCCAGATCGGTAAAGTCGTCCTGAGCGGCACGGCGCTGCTCGCGGAAATCGGGCGCGGCGGCAAGGAAGGCATCGCGCAACGCCGCGCGATCGCGACGTGTCAGCACCTCGGTGAACAGCCCGACGCCAACATCGCTCACACCACTATGCGGTCTGTGCCAGCGGTGATGCCCGAAAGACGCCCCGACAACCAATGCGATGACGAAAAGGTTCATTGCCAGCGACAGGACGAGGATGATTTTCGTCCAGCGGCCCGCAGCGTTCCTTGTGTCATTTCCGGGTTTCCCGTCGACCATGCCCATCACTCCATTCCCTCTGCCAGCGCGAAATAGTCCGTGCTGGGCAGCAACTCCACGGCGTCATCCGCCCCGAGCAGACCGCCGGTCAGCGCATTCGGATCGGCCAGCCCCGCATATCCGATCCAGAGACCGGCCACGGTTGCCGTTGCCAGCCCGCCAAAGCCCTGCCACCCCCCAAGCGCAGCGGTAAGCCGCGCCCAGAGCGGTTCGAAAAAGTCCCGCCCTGCGGCGGCTGGTCGCGGCTGCACCCGCTCTGCATCCGCAACAAGCCGTTCCATGAACGCATTGGACGGAACCGGCGCATGGCGCTGTCCGGCCGCAAACAATTCTGTCAGCATTCTCTCGTCATCTTTTTCAGTCATCGCCATATCCCAGCTCAGTGCGCCGCCCTGACAGCGCCTCTGTCAATCCCCGCTTGCCCCGCGCGATCAGGCTTTCCACCGCCTCGACCCCGACACCCATGATCCCGGCGATCTCGGGATTGCCGAGCCCCTCCAGATGGCGCAGGACGACTGCCTGACGTTGCCGGTCGGGCAGGTCCATAAGCGCCAGGTCAAGCGCGGCTGCGCGGTCTGCCTCGATCATGCGTCCGACCGCACCCGGCGCCGCGTCCACCGGTTCCGGGGCGGCATCGAGCGGCACGGAACGCCGCCTGCGCAGGCGGTCCGTGGCAAGGTTCGCCACCACCCGATAAAGCCAGGTCGACACTTTCGCACCTCCGCCCTGCCAGTCCGGCGCCTGTTTCCACAGCCGCAGCATCGCCTCCTGCGCGACATCCTCGGCCTCGGCCAAGTCACCGAGCATACGGTAGGCCACCCTGAGCGCGATGGGTGCGAGCCGCCCGGTCAATACCCGCGCGGCCACAGGATCACCGCGGCCGTAAAGCGCCAAAAGCGCCTCGTCCGATCGGTCATCTTCGGCGTCAAAGGCCATTGCCATCCTTCCAAAGACCTAGACCGGATATGCGTCATCCACAAATCCGATCGCACCGGGGCGCTGCCGCAGCCACGCCCCGGATATCCGACGATCATGATTAATCGGACGCGCCCGTATCACCCCAGCCGAACCAGCCACCCATCGGGTGGCCATGCCAACCAGAACGGCCGCCCTTGCCGAAGCCCTGCCCGCGCTTCCCCTGCATCCGCTCCTGCATCGCGCTGAATTCCGCCTCGCTCACGGCCCCATCTCCGTCCGCATCGGCGCGATCAAAGAGGCGTGTATGGGCGGGCGGCGCAACGATCTCTACCGCGCTCAACTTGCCGTCGCCATCCAGGTCGCGCATCGCAAACTGCTGATCGATCATGGCGGTGATATGGGCCTGCATCTTGGCTGTCGCAAAGGCGGTCGCCTCTTCCTTTGAGATCATGCCGTCGCCGTCGCTATCAAACCCCGCAACCGATGCCTTGCGATGCGCATCAATTTCTGCCTGCGTGATCTTGCCATCGCCATCAGCATCCACCGCAGCGAAATCGAAACCACCCATCATCGCGCCGCCCATCATGCCGCCGCGCATGCCGCCCCGGTCATGTGCCGTCACAAGCGTCGGCACGGCAACCGCTGCAGCGCCAAGAAGAACGGCCGTCGTGGCAAGTGATGCTCTGAGTTTCATCCTCAATCCTTTCTGTCTCGTTCCGGCCGGGCCTATCCGGCCGCCTGATCATCAAACGCCCGTGCTGCATGTTTCCGTCGCAGCTTCGGCGGGAACCGCGACATTTTCTCCCCCGGTTTCCGCCTGCCCTTCGCAACGGGCCGGTTCGGTGCTAAATCTGCCAGAACAGGAGAACGCCGATGACCGACACCGCCCTTCCCGACGACGATGATCGCCCGATGCGCCCCGCGATGCTCTGCGGCTGGCGTCGGCGCTGCCCGAATTGCGGCAAGGGGGCGATGTTCTCAGGCTATCTGAAGGTCCGCGACTGCTGTGCGGCCTGTGGCGAGGATCTGCACCACCACCGGGCTGATGACGGGCCCGCCTATCTGACCATCCTGATTGTCGGGCATCTGATGGCGCCCTTGATCATGTGGGCCTTCGTAAAGTTCCGTCCCGATCCGCTGGTCCTGTCCTCGGTCTTCGCGTTTGGCTGTGTCGCGCTGTCGCTGTTCCTGCTGCCGCGTCTCAAGGGCGTGGTCGTCGCGATCCAGTGGGCCAAGCGCATGCATGGCTTCGGCACAGAACCAGCCCATGGCTGACCGGACCGCAGAGGCCGCCGTGCCGATCCGTGATGCGGCGACCGTGCTTCTGATGCGCCGCGACGGAGGGAACGGCCCGGCAATCCTGATGGGCCAGCGCGGCGCGGGCGCAGTCTTCATGCCGAACAAATACGTCTTTCCCGGCGGCGCGCTGGACGCCGCAGACGCAGGCGTGACGCTGGCAAGCCCGCTTTGCGAGACCTGCACCGCGCGCCTCGCGCTTGATGCCCCGTCCGGTCTGGCCGCCCCGCTTGCAGTTGCCGCGATCCGCGAATTGTGGGAGGAAACCGGGCTGGTTCTGGGGACATCCGGCGCGTGGCCCGCACCGGTGCCAGAGGACTGGCACGGCTTTGCCGCAACCGGTCATCTGCCCGCCGCGGCGCCCTTGAACTTCGTCTTCCGCGCGATCACCCCGCCCGGCCGTCCGCGCCGCTTCGATGCGCGCTTCTTTCTGGCTGACGCCGTCCATGTGATGGGCGATCCGGACGACTTTTCACAGGCGTCGGACGAGCTGTCGCATCTGCATTGGGTGCCTCTGACCGAGGCGCGCAAGCTGAACCTGCCCTTCATCACCGAAGTGGTTCTGGGCGAGATCGCGGCCCTTGCCGACCAAAGCGGACCGCCCGGCAGCGTGCCGTTCTTTGACAATTCCAGCGATACGCCCCGGTTTCGCAGGCTGGCCTGATCCAAAGGTGCGCACGGGGCACAAGGCCCCGCGCGCAAGACATCTGTCGCGCCCTTCGCCGTAGCGAAGGGTGCTCCGGTTTCAGCCGAAACTGAGAACGATCAGCAGCACCGAGAGAATGACAAGCCCAATGCCAAACGCCTCGCGCCCAAGCAACCGTTCCCGGAAGACCAGAACCGAGGCGATCATGGTAAAGACGATCTCTGCCTGCCCCAGAGCCCGCACATAGGCCGCGTTCTGCAATGAGAAGGCCGTGAACCAGCCGAGCGATCCGGCCATGCCGGTCAGCCCGACAAACACGGTCCGGCGCCAGCGCGCCAGGACACGCGACAATTCCCCCGGTTCGCGCCAGACAAGCCAGCCGGACATGACGATGGTTTGCATCACCGTCGCGGCCGCAAGCGCCAGCAGGGCCCGCAGAAAGAAGGGCAGCGGCATCAATTCCAGCGTTGCCCCCCGATAGCCGATGGCCGAAAGCCCGAAGAGCCCGCCCGCCAGGAGCCCGTAAATCACCGGCCGCCCGAAAAACCGCGCGCCCTCCTCGCCGCCGCGCGACATCAGCATGACACCGCCAAACCCGATCGAGATCGCGACCCAGCCTGTCGCACTGACCGCCTCACCCAGAAGCAGCGCGGAAAACAATGCCACCTGCACCGTTTCGGTTTTGGTGAAGGCCACGCCAACTGCGAAATTGCGCAACGAAAACAGCGCGACCGTCAGAAAGGTCGCAGCGATCTGGGCGATCCCGCCCAACGCGATCCAGCCCCAGAAGGTCAGCCCGGGCCGGGGCAGATCATCGCCCGTTACGGCAAGCGCGAGGCCCGACAGGGCACAGGCCGCAGGTGCCGCAAAAAGAAACCGCGAAAAGGTCGCGCCACCGGTCGACAGCCCCAGCCCCTTCAGTTGCTTTTGCAATATCAAGCGCAGCGTCTGCATCGCCGCGGCGGCCAGCGTGAAGAGGACCCAGAGACTCATGCCCCCCTTCTGTCACGCGCCGCGCGCCGGGGAAAGCTACTGCGACGGACGCAGCGGATGCGGGACCGGATCCTTGGGCGTCAGGAAGTACTGCCGGAAGATCGCCGTATAGGACGGGTAGACATAGCCCTCATTCCGTTTCAGGAACCCGTCGCGGTTTTCGGCATAGAGAGCGGGCAACCGGTACCAGGCAACGCATGGCCGGGTATGGTGCACCGTATGGAGGTTGTTGTTGAGAAAGAGGAAGGGCAAGAGCCCCCGCCCCTCGACAATGACCGAGCGGCCCCGGGCCAGCTCATGCGCCCTGTGTTCCAGAAAAGTGCGGATCTTCAGGATGGCCATGCCGGAATAGGCGGCGGCAGGATAAAGAAGGGGTGGCGTTCCGGTTGCTGCGATCCATATGCAGATCCCAATCAACCCGGCACCGTGCAGCGCCCAGTCGCGCGCAATGACCCGGTCGCCTGCCAGAACTGCTCGAAAATCACTGACCAGCAGCG
>NZ_JBARVQ010000210.1:0-5819 GCF_049646345.1 Albidovulum sp.
GCCTTAGGCGAAACGCTAGCCGGGTCGGTCACCGTCGAGTACAGCAACAGCCTGGATCTCACGACCAGTTTATTCGGCTCCGGCGGGGTTGACCTCGGTGGCGATCACACTATCACCGCCTATTTTGAATTCTATGAATTCGATGCCCCTCAAAAAACGGAATTCCTCGCCACCGACGAATTCTTTGACGAGGCTTTCACGTTCAAATTCGCAGGCGATTCAGGAAGTTTGCGATTTGACGGCATGCTTGACGATTCCGACAGCTATGAGCTCTCGGCCTATTCGGCCTTCTTCACGCTCTTCAACGTCAGCATGGCAGGCAAGCCGAAACTTCCTGTGATCGCACTGGCCAACGCGTCAGTTCCTGCGTCATTGCCATTCCTGGGCGGCGGCCTACTGGAATTCTGGGTCGTCCGGCACCATCGCGAGTCTTCCTAAGCGCACCTCAGTTTCCGTCCGCCGCATCCTTGGCCTGCTGCGCTTCGATCTCGCGCCACTTCACGACGTTGGCATTATGCTCATCCAGCGTCGTCGCAAAGGCATGGCCGCCGCTGCCATCCGCCACGAAGAACAGAAAATCGGTCTGATCCGGGTTAAGCGCGGCCTCGATGCTGGCCTGCCCCGGATTGGCGATCGGCGTCGGCGGCAAACCATCGATGACATAGGTGTTATAGGGTGTTTCCTTGCGCAATTCGCTCTGCCGCAATCCCCGCTCCAGCACACCCTTGCCACCGGTCACACCGTAGATCACCGTCGGGTCGGTCTGCAGCCGCATCCCCTGCTTGAGCCGGTTCACGAAAACAGATGCAACCTGCCCGCGCTCTTCGGGCACACCGGTTTCCTTTTCGACGATTGAAGCCAGCACCAAGGCTTCTTCCGGCGATTCAATCGGCAAGCCCTCCGCCCGGTTCGCCCAAGCCGCCGCCAGACGCGCGGCTTGCTCTTGTTCCATCCGGTCCAGCAGCGCGTTGCGGTCATCACCCGCGACGACCTCGTAGCTTTCCGGCGCCAGACTGCCCTCCGCCGGGACATCCGCCACGTCTCCTTCAAGGAAATCCGCGGCCTTCAAGGCTTCGACGATCTGCCAGCTGGTGACGCCCTCGGCAAGGGCGATACGATACCGCGTGTCAGACTCGGACCGGACCTTGGCATATTCCGCCGGCACCTCGGCCTCGCCCGGCACGAACTCGGCAACGTCTTCAAAACGATTGGTCGCCGGATCAAGCTCTCGCACCCGCATCTCGGCCTGCCGCACACCGATCCGGTAGACAACTTCCGTGCCACAGGTGCTGGCCCCGCCGCGCGTCACGATATCGACGATCTCGGACATGCTCGCCCCTTCGGGCACTAGGAACGATCCGGCCTTCAGCTGCGGCGACTTGTCGGAGTAATCCGCGCCGATCCGCAGGATCGACGGGTTACTGATCGCGCCCTGTGCAGCCAGATCGTCGGCCACACGGCGCATGTTCGATCCGCTCTCGACCCGCAGGCAAATCGCCTCTTCCAGCGGTCCCTGAGTCGAATATTGCGACTTGCCCCAGGCGATGATCCCGCCGATGGCCATTAGCGCCACCACGAAGAATGTCAGCGCGTTAGAGGCAATGTTACGCCACATCAGCCATCGACCTTGCGAAAGACCACCGATGCATTGGTGCCACCAAACCCGAACGAGTTCGACAGAGCCACGTCAATCTTCCGTTCCCGTTTTGCATTCGGAGCAAGGTCGAGTTTGGGCTCAACCGCAGGATTATCGAGATTGATCGTCGGCG
This sequence comes from Albidovulum sp., assembly GCF_049646345.1. GTDB lineage: Bacteria > Pseudomonadota > Alphaproteobacteria > Rhodobacterales > Rhodobacteraceae > Albidovulum. Next base: position 1,770 of record NZ_JBARVQ010000210.1, read on the forward strand.
GCGCGACCTGATCGCGGATCGCCAGCATGCAGAAAATCGCTTCGACCGCACCCGCGGCCCCCAGAAGGTGCCCGATTGACGATTTGGTCGAACTCATCGTCGCCTTGGCCGCCGCGTCGCCCATCAACCGCTCAACCGCACCCAGTTCGATCGTGTCAGCCATCGTTGATGTGCCATGCGCGTTGATATAGTCGATATCGTCGGGCGTCAGCCCGGCGCGCTCGACAGCCGCCTTCATGCTGCGATAGCCGCCATCGCCATCCTCGGACGGCGCCGTGATATGATAGGCGTCCCCTGACAAGCCATAGCCAACGACTTCGCAATAGATCTTCGCACCGCGTGCCTTGGCATGTTCGTATTCTTCCAGCACGACGACACCCGCGCCCTCGCCCATGACAAAGCCATCGCGATCCGCGTCATAGGGACGGCTCGCCTTCTCCGGCTCATGCGCGCGCTTGGTCGACAGCGCTTTGCAGGCGTTGAACCCGCCAATCCCGATGGGCGAGATCGGGCTTTCAGCACCCCCGGCAACCATCACATCGGCATCGCCCCACTGGATCAGCCGGGCGGCATCGCCAATGGCATGCGCGCCGGTCGAACAGGCGGTCACGACCGAATGGTTCGGGCCCTTGAACCCGAAGCGGATCGAAACCTGACCCGAGATCAGGTTGATCAGCGCGCCGGGAATGAAGAACGGTGAAATGCGCCGCGGCCCGCGTTCCTTGAGCAGAACAGCGGTATCGGCAATGGATGTCAGCCCGCCGATGCCCGACCCGATCATCACGCCAGTGCGCAGACGGTCTTCCTCGGCTTCAGGCGTCCAGCCAGCATCGTCAACCGCCTGCTGCGCGGCGGTGATCCCGTAAAGGATGAAATCGTCGACTTTGCGCTGTTCCTTGGGTTCCATCCAGTCGTCGGGATTGAACGTGCCACCCGTTCCGTCGCCAAAAGGGATCTCGCAGGCATAGGTCGTGGCAAACCCTTCAGGATCGAACCGCGTTATCGGTCCGGCACCCGATTGTCCCGCCAGAAGCCGCGACCAGGTCGCCTCGACTCCGCAGGCCAGTGGTGTGACCATCCCCAATCCTGTGACAACTACCCGACGCATCCGCGGCCCCTCCGGCTCTTTGAACTTTCCCGAACCATTACCCCGCGGATGCCCCAAGGGGCAAGAGCCCCGGCACCATTCCGCCGCCCGCAAGATGGCCCATCGGTCAGCCGCGCCGCGCCGAGAGCAGTGCCAGCAGCAGAAAGGTTGCGGCCACCAAAGCCATCCAGCCAAGGAACCACATTCGTCCGGCGACGAAATCCTCGGCATATGATGCCGCGAACCGCGCCTTGCCAAGCATCGTGACGCCGGCGGAACCGGCAAGAAGAACCAGCGCAATCGTCAAATTGACCAATCCCGAGGCTGTCCAGAACCGGCTCAACCCAAACAGCACCGCCCCCGTGCCGACCCCGATCCAAACGACCTTGATCGCCCAGAACGGATGCGCCCCAAGCGCCTGCCCGACCCCCAGATATCCTGCCGCGACCAACACCGCCGCCGCAACGGCAGCCGCGATTGCGTCGGCTTTGCTCTGACCATGCACTCCGGCATCCCCTCCCGAACCGGGGGCCATGCGGCCGATCCGCCAGCCCCCTTAGCCCCTCACACGTTCCATCAATTGCAAGGGGCCCCATTCGTCCTCGTCCAGCCGCAACAGGCGATACCCGCATTTCTCGGCAACCCGGATCGACCCCGCATGGTCCACATCCATCATGCAGACCGTCCGCCCTCCAAATCGCTGTGAATCGAACCAGCGGTGAACGATCTCCGCGGCCTCGCTCGCCAGCCCCCGCCCGCGCGCAGCGGCATTCAGAACCCAACCGGCCTCCGGCGCTGCGTCGAAATCTTCACCGATGCCGCGCATCACATGAAACAGCCCGATCTGCCCAAGAAAGGCCCCGTCCTCTCGGGCCACGACGGCGAAATTACCAAAGCCGTAATGCGCCCAGTGCCACGCAATGCGATTCATCCGGACCCAGCATTCGTCCCGCGCGACCGGCGCGAAGGGCAGAAAGCGTTTCAGCGCCGGATCACCCCAAAGCGTGGCGAAATCCTCGAAATCCGCCCAATCCAGCCCGCGCAACAACACGCGTTCCCCCGTCAGAACAGGAATCATGACGCGCGCCCCCTAGTGACAGACATACAGCGTCCCCCCAACGGCAACCACCGTAACAGCTGCCGCCGTCAGTGTCGCGGGCGCCGTCAGCATCGCCATCGCCGTCGATCCGAGGTTTGTCAGCGCCCCGGCCAATTGCCCGCCGGTCCCGCTCAGGATCACCGCGCCGGACCCCTGCTGGGCGACGGCGGCGATGCCAGAGAATCTCTCCGCCAGCCCGACACCGCGATCGACAAGTTCCGCCGCCACCTCGGCCGAGCCGTTGACCCGCTCGCAAAAGCTCAGGCCGGGGCCTTGCAGGCCAGATAGGCAGACCGTTCTCCCTCGTCATAGCCCAGATACGTCCCCGCCTCCGCGTCGTACCGCAGACAGAACGGCTTGCGCTGCCCGTCGCGCAGCCCCGGCGTCAGTTGGCGCAGCGTCACATAGGCCGGACAGTCGATATCGCCGCCCGGGCCAAAGAACCGCTCGCGCCAGCCATAGTTCTCACCGATCAACTGATCCTCCGGGTCATATTGCAGCAAGAACGCCTCGCCCCGCACCGAGGTGACGCAGGAAACCGGCTCTGCGGCACCGACGGCAAACCCGGCGCATCCCATGATGATCAGGCCACCGATGAAAAAGACAGCGTCACGCTTCATGACTGGAATTCTCCCGGCGACCCCTGCGACGCCACAACGAAAAACGGCGCCCCGAAGGGCGCCGCTTTCGAATACTCTATCCGATGATCAGGAAGCTTTGGTGATGAAACCAACCGCATCGCCGAAAGTCTGGATCGTCTCGGCTGCATCATCCGGAATCTCGATCCCGAATTCTTCCTCGAAAGCCATAACCAGTTCTACAGTGTCAAGGCTGTCTGCGCCCAGATCATCAATGAACGAGGCGGACTCGGTAACCTTGTCCTCTTCCACGCCCAGATGCTCGACGACGATCTTCTTCACGCGATCTGCGATGTCGCTCATGTCTTGTCCTCTTTCCGTTCTTCGGGGCCAGTCCCCAGGTATCGCTTCAGCCCCCCGGGGGCCACTCTCTCGCCCGATGATGTCAGGCAATTCGGGTCGGGATCATTCTATCCGACGCCATCAGAGCCGCCTATAGCATATCGTTTGGTATTGGCAAACGCTTTCGCCGCGGCGCCGATCGGCTTCTACAACATGGCCATACCGCCGTTGACATGCAAGGTCGCGCCGGTGACATAGCCGGCTTCCGCGCTCGCCAGATAGAGCACTGCCGCCGCGATCTCATCGGCGTCGCCCATCCTCCCTGCCGGCACCTGGCCCAGGATGCCCGCCTTTTGATCATCTGTCAGCTTGTCGGTCATCGCGGTGGCTATGAAACCCGGCGCGACACAGTTCACCGTGATGCCCCGACTCGCGACCTCATAGGCCAGCGATTTCGACATGCCCACCATTCCGGCCTTCGCCGCGGCATAGTTCGCTTGCCCCGGATTGCCGGTCGCGCCAACGATGGACGAGATATTCACGATCCTGCCCCATCGAGCCTTCATCATCCCGCGCAGCACCCCGCGGCACAGCCGAAAGGTCGAGGTCAGGTTGACGTTCAGAACCGAGTCCCATTCCTCGTCCGACATCCGCATGAACAGGTTGTCCTTCGTGATCCCCGCATTGTTGACCAGAATGTCGACGGCTCCCATGGCTTCCACCGCCTGCTTCGGCAGGGCCTCGACGGCATCCTTGTCCGACAGGTTGCAAGTCAGAACATGCGCCCGCTCGCCCAGCTCCGCCGCCAGTGCCTGCAACGGCTCGACCCGCGTCCCCGAAAGGCCGACAGCCGCACCCCGTGCGTGAAGACTGCGCGCGATCGCGGCCCCGATCCCGCCCGAGGCGCCGGTGACCAGCGCGCATTTTCCTGTCAGATCAAACAT
>NZ_JBARVQ010000211.1:0-4311 GCF_049646345.1 Albidovulum sp.
GAAGAGGTTGAAGATCGTATCTACAACACGAAGGATTTCGACCGCACGCTGGTGCTAGACGACCGTACAAAGTTGGTCGCTCAAAAGGTCACAGAGTTCCTGAAGCAAAGCGGCGACCGGATGGCCAAAACCATCGTTTTCTGTGTCGACCAGGAACACGCTGCCCGGATGCGACAGGCTCTTATAAACGAAAACGCAGATATGGTTGCGCAAAACCATCGCTATGTCATGCGTATCACTGGAAGCGACAAAGACGGGCTGGACCAACTGGGGAACTTTATCGATCCTGAGGCTCCTTATCCGGTGATCGTGACGACATCCCGGCTGCTCTCGACTGGTGTCGACGCACAAACCTGCCGACTGATCGTTCTGGACCGCGAAGTCGGGTCTATGACCGAGTTCAAGCAGATTGTCGGCCGCGGCACCCGTGTGCATGAAGATACGCAAAAGCTGTTCTTCACCGTCATGGATTTCCGCGGCTCCACCAGCCATTTTGCCGACCCGGAATTTGACGGCGAGCCGGTGCAGATTTACCAGCCCGGTCCCGATGATCCGATCACGCCGCCGGATGATGCCCCGCAAACTGACATTGATGGTGAGCCCTTGTCGCCAGAGCCCGGCGACGATGAAACTGTGCTGATCGATCCGATTGATCCCGTTGATCCGTTCACTGGCACCACGGGCGGCGGGCCAATCCGCAAGGTTTACGTGGATGGTGTTGGGGCGGTTATCGTTGCGGAACGCATCGAGTACCTCGACGAGAACGGCAAGCTGGTGACAGAGTCTCTGCGCGATTACACCCGCAAGGCCCTCCGGCGCCAGTTTGCGAGCCTTGACGATTTCCTCAAGCGCTGGAATGGCGAAGGCCGCAAGCAGGCCGTCTTTGAAGAACTCGAAGCCGAGGGTCTGCCACTTGATGCAATTGCCGAAGAACTGGGCAAGGATCTCGATCCCTTCGACCTGATCTGCCACATCGCATTTGATGCGAAACCACTGACGCGGCGCGAGCGGGCCGAAAGCGTGAAAAAGCGGGATGTATTCACCAAATACGGCCCCCAGGCGAAGTCGGTCCTCGAAGCGCTCCTCGAAAAATATGCCGACGAAGGCGTCATGAACCTCGACGACCTCGGCGTTCTGAAAATCGCGCCGTTCAGCGGCATGGGAAGTGTGGTTGAACTTGTCCGTGCTTTCGGTGGAAAACCCAAATTCGAACAGGCCGTCCACGACCTGCAATCTGCAATCTACGATGAAAGCGCATAACCCATGTCCGTCCGTACCCTCGTTAAGTCCATTCAGGACATCATGCGCAAAGACACCGGCGTGGATGGCGATGCCCAGCGCATCAGCCAGTTGTGCTGGATGTTCTTCCTCAAGATCATCGACGATCAGGATCAGGAACTCGAACTGACCAAGGATGACTACACCTCGCCCATCCCCGATGCCCTGCAATGGCGCGCTTGGGCGGCAGACCCAGAGGGGATCACCGGCGATACGCTGCTGGAGTTCGTCAACAACACCCTGTTCCCCGACCTCAAAGCGCTGCCCACCAACGCAGGCCCCCGCGCCAAGGTCGTCCGCGATGTGTTCGAGGATGCCTATAACTACATGAAATCTGGCCAGCTGATGCGGCAGATGATCAACAAGATCAACGAGGTCGACTTCAACAACCTGACCGAGCGCCAGCACTTCGGCGATATCTACGAGCAAATCCTGAATGACCTGCAAAACGCGGGCAACGCGGGCGAATACTACACCCCGCGCGCCGTCACCGCCTTCATGGTCCAGCAGATCGACCCGCACCCCGGCGAAATCATGTTTGACCCCGCCTGTGGCACCGGCGGCTTTCTGACCTGCGCCATGCGCCACATGCGCGACAATTACGTCAAACGCCCCGAGCATGAGGCGCTGATGCAAGGCGCCCTGCGCGCGGTGGAAAAGAAACCGCTGCCCCACATGCTCTGCGTCACCAACATGCTGCTCAACGGGGTCGAGGAACCCGACTTCGTGCGCCACGACAACACGCTGGCCCGCCCGCTGGTCAGTTGGACGCGGGATGAACGGGTCGACATCGTGCTGACCAACCCGCCCTTCGGCGGCAAGGAAGAGGACGGGATCGAAAGCAACTTCCCCACCTTCAAGACCCGCGAAACTGCCGATCTGTTCCTTGCCCTGATCATCCGCCTGCTCAAACCCGGTGGCCGCGCCGCCGTGGTCCTGCCCGATGGCTCGCTCTTTGGCGAAGGCATCAAGACCCGGCTCAAGGAACACCTGATGGAGGAATGCAACCTGCACACCATCGTGCGGCTGCCCAACTCGGTCTTCAAACCCTATGCCTCCATTGGCACCAACCTGCTGTTCTTTGAAAAGGGCCAGCCCACGCAAGACATCTGGTATTGGGAGCACCGCGTGCCTGAGGGGCAAAAAGCCTATTCCATGACCAAACCGATCCGGTTGGATCATCTGGACGATTGCGCCGCATGGTGGGGTGGGGCCGCGCGTGAAGGCCGCGTTGAAGGCCCGCAGGCGTGGAAGGTGACAGCGGATGAAATCAAGGCGCGCGGCTACAACCTTGACGTCAAGAACCCCCATACGGTGGAGGAGGATCACGGCGATCCCGAAACCCTGCTGGCCGAGTTGGACGGGGCAGAGGCCGAGGTCGCCACCCTGCGCGAACAGCTGAAGGCTGTGCTGGCCGAGGCGCTGGCCCGATGAATGCCGAAGACCTCCTGCACCACTACGCCCGCATTTCCGAGGCCCCCGACGCGATCCCCAAGCTGCGGCGCTTTGTGCTGGATTTGGCGGTGCGCGGGAAGCTGATGGAGCAGGATGCGGCGGATGAACCGGCGTCGGACTTGCTGAAGCGGATCGCGGCGGAGAAAGCGCGGTTGGTTAAGGCAAAAGAAATCCGGCGGCCCAAGGAAATGGACGCCATTTCTCCAGAAGACTATGGGGTCTCCCACCCAGAAACCTGGTGCCTTGAGAGGCTTGGAAACTTGTCAACTGTCATCACCAAAGGCAGCACGCCAACTTCATACGGCCACGCGTACACCGACAATGGGGTCAACTTCATCAAAGTTGAATCGATTGTCGATGGCCGTATCTCAGAAAAAAGCATTACAAGCTTCATCTCTGACGAAACCCACGAGTTTCTTGCTCGCTCAAAACTTCATGCTGGCGACCTTCTATTTTCAATAGCGGGGAGCATTGGAACATGTGCACTCGTCACGCCGGAAACTGTTCCAGCGAATACGAACCAAGCGCTGGCAATTATCCGTGGGACGTCAATTCCGTATGATGCGGATTTTCTTATCTTAATTCTCCGTTCTTCTGTCTCGGAAGCCATCAAGGAGAAGGCTCGCGGTGGTGCTATGAACAATGTTTCATTGACCGACCTTCAAAATTTGATTGTCCCTATCCCACCCCTCGCCGAGCAGCACCGCATCGTGGCCAAGGTGGATGAGTTGATGGCGCTGTGTGATCGGTTGGAAGAGGCCCGCGCGGGGCGGGAGGGGGTGCGCGACAAGCTCACCGCCGCCAGCCTCGCCCGCCTGACCGCGCCAGAGACGACAGAACCAGATTTCCAATCCCACGCCCGCTCTGCCCTGCAAACCCTCCCCGCCCTCACAACCCGCCCCGACCAAATCAAACCCCTCCGCCAAACCATCCTGAACCTCGCCGTCCGCGGGAAACTGGTGGCGCAAGACGCGGCAGATGAACCGGCGGCGGAGTTGTTGAAGCGGTTCAAGGCGGCAAAGATTGCGCATAAGCAAGCAACCGGAGACGCAAGGAACAAGCTCGCACCCGATGCCGATGAATCAAGCTATCCCGTAGGCCTGCCTGACGGTTGGGCTGTGCAGTCATTCGAGAACCTGTTCTTGTTCATCGATTATCGTGGAAACACACCCCCAAAGACCGAAGGTGGAGTGCCGCTGATCACGGCGAAGAACGTGCGAATGGGGGCGCTGAACCGTGAACCCCGGGAATACATTTCCGAAAAGACCTTCAAGGCGTGGATGAGCAGGGGATTTCCGAAGTTGGGCGATCTCTTCTTTACCACTGAGGCACCACTCGCGAATATTTGCCTCAACGATATTCAGGAACCGTTCGCGCTCGCACAGCGGGTCATTTGCTTTCAGCCCTATGCCGAAATCAATACCCGATACCTGATGCTCACTATCCAGAGTGATGTAATGCAGGCCTTGATCGACGAGCAAGCCACGGGGATGACAGCAAAGGGTATTAAAGCTGCGAAGTTGAAGCCGCTCCCCATTCCCCTCCCACCCCTCGCCGAACAACACCGCATCGTAGCCA
>NZ_JBARVQ010000212.1:0-3545 GCF_049646345.1 Albidovulum sp.
CCGCGCACGGCCGGACGAGGCCTTTCCGGCCCGGTCATGAGGTCAGTTCGTCGTCCAGTATTTCGCGATCAGCGCGTCGAGCGTGCCATCGGCCTTGATCGCGGCAAGACCTTCGTTGAAGGCGGCCACATTCTCATCCCCCTTGCGGAAGACAAGGCCAAGGGGATCGGCCTGCAACCCGGTGATGCCGATGATCAGGTCACCTGCGAATTCCTTCTCATAGGCCGCGGCCGAAGTGCCGTCGATGATGACCCCCGCCACGTCGCCGTTCTGAAGTGCCACGACGGCACCGACGAACGTGTCATAAAGCGCTACATTGTCACGGCCCACCAGTTCCTCGGCCAGATCCGCGTTGGTCGTCGCCGTCTGCGCGGCGAGCTTGCGGCCCGAGGCCTTGATGTCATCAAGCGTCATGCCCTCATCCTCGACCTGCATCAGCACTGCCTGGCTGACCACGAGATAAGGCTCGGTGAAATCCATGGTCTGCTGGCGCTCTTCGGTGATCGAGACGCCAGAGGCGACGAGGTCAAACTCGCCTTGCTGAAGCGCGCCAAAGATGCCGTCCCAGGCGGTGGTGACAAACTCGGCTGTGCAGTTGATCTTTTCGCAGATCGCGTTGACGATATCGACGTCGAACCCGACGATCTGGCCCGTCGCGGGGTCCACCGTTTCCATCGGCGGATAGGTTGTGTCCGACCCGATCATCAGATGGGCACCGCCGAGATCGGCAGCATGAGCGGTGACACCAAAGACGGCGAAAGCCGCGGCAAGGAATGTGCGTTTCATTGTCTTCTCCTCTGTTGGTTGGTCTGCCCCGCTTCCGCCAGCCGGTCGGGCTGGCGCGGGATCAGTCTTGGCCGGAAGACCTTGCGAAGGTCCCCCGGCGGCTCCCCCGCCATGCGGCGGAGAAGAAATTCGCCCAGGGTGCGGCCGAGATCCTCGACCGGCTGGAAATGTGTCGTGAGTGGTGGGGCGAAATATTCCGAAACATTGAGGTCGTCATAGGCGATGACCGATACTTCGCGTCCGGCCTCAAGTCCAAGATCGCGCAGCCCGGCCAGCAGGCCGAGCGTCGTCGCCTCATTGACGCAGACAAACCCGGTCGGCGGATCGGCCATGGCGCGCAAATGGTGCAGGCTTTCGCGCCCGAACCGTGCGGTCAGGTCGCCCTCTGCAATCAGGTCATCGCAAGGCGGCAGTCCCCCGGCGGCTAAGGCCGCGCGGAACCCGGCGATCCGGTCCTGCGCATAGGCAAGGACGGGGTCGGGGTTGATCAATGCGATCCGTCTGTGCCCGCCCGCGATCAGGCGCCGGGTCGCGTCCTCGGCCACCCAGGCGCTGTCGATATCGACATGGGCATAGGTTGCGGCATCGCCGCAGCGCCCCATCGCGACGAAGGGAAAGCCGATCCCGAGAAGATAGGCGATGCGCGGGTCGTTCTGGCGGATACCGGAAAAGACGATCCCGTCGGCCAGCCCGCGCCGGACGATCTTTTCCGCCATATCGCGGCCATCCTCGGCGTCGCGGATCAGATGGACCGAAAGCTGGTAGGATGTGGTATCGAGCGCCTGACTGATGCCGCTCACGATCTCGGTATATTCGACGCCATGCCATTCATGACCCTCGGCCACCGATATCGGCATCAAGACTGCGGCCTGAAAGCTCTTGCCCGTACGGAGCGAGGCCGCGCGGGGATTGGCCGTATAACCCACCTGCGCCGCCGCATCGCGGATCAGCGCCTTGGTTTCATCAGTCACGACGGGCGAGTCGTTCAAAGCCTTTGAGACAGTGGCGATGGAAAAGCCGGTGATCTCGGCAAGCGTCTTTACCGTCGGGCGCCGGTCCGGCGCAGTGCGATGGGACGTCCTTGCCGTCATGATCCCCCCGGTGACGGGCACCTTCTTATGTGGCGCTTTATAAAAACGTTTTTATAGGGTTTTTGCGGTCTGTCAACGGCGGATGACAGCTTTGCTCACAGCCCGGAACCCGCGGCACATCGGGAACCGGGTCTGAAGGAAACGCGGTTAAACACCGGCCATTGCCCGATCATCACACAGCCAGAACGCCCTAACGCCGGACATATTTCCGGGTGACGTCATCCTCCACCCGATAATCCCAGGCCGTACCATTCGCGGTCATTGCCGCATTGACAATCGCCTTCTGCGGCAGCCGCGCCCAGACATCGGCCTCGATCGCATCAAGGTCGAAGCGCCCGCCGGTGATCACCGCATTCAACTCGGCCTCGATCGCCGCGACGGCCGGGTCGCCCGCGTGGTTCACCCACTCGCCAGGATCGTCGTCGATGTTGAAAAGCTGTGGTGTCGAGCGGTGGCAGTAGATGTATTTCCACGGCCCCTTCCGCACCATGAAGCTCGGCCGCATGATGCCCTCGCCATGATACTCTGCGATGACCGGAACCTCTTCCAGCGTCCCGCCCCGCAGCGCGGGCAGCAGCGACCGCCCCTCCATCGGCCGCGCCAGTTCCTGCCCCGCCAGATCGGCCAGGGTCGCAGGCAGATCCATCAGTGAAACCGGTGTCGTCACATCCGCCCGCTTGCCCCCCGGCATCGCCACGATCAGCGGGATACGCGCCGACCATTCATAAAGGCTGCGCTTCTGGATCAACCCCTTCTCGCCCAGCATCTCGCCGTGGTCGGAGGTGACGATGACGATGGTGTCATCCGCCATCCCCTGCTCGTCCAGCACATCCATCAATTCGCCGACCTTGTCGTCGACGTAGTGGGCCAGCGCGGCAAAGCCGCGCCGCATGGCGATCAGGTGTTCGGGATCACGGATCGACTTGCGGTCAAGCCCGTACCAGCGGATGAAGGCCCGGTCGAAATCTGAATATCTCGCGTCCATATCATCGGGATAGTGCGGCAGCGGCAGATCGGCATCCTTGTACATCTCCCAATACTTGCGCGGCACCACATAGGGCGGATGGGGATTGGTGAAGCTGACCGTCAGCATCCAGGGCCGATCCTTCGGCGCATGGCGCAGATATTCCAGCGACCGGAACTGGGTTTCCTCATCATATTGCAGTTCAGCCGTCCAGCCCGGCCCGATATTCTCCGCCCGGTATTGCGGCGCAAAATCGAAGGCCATGGCTTCGGGGTCATCCCCTGGAAACAACGGATAGGACCAGAGAAAACCCGACGGATAGATGTCGGTGTTCAGCCGCCGTGCATAGCCATGCAACTGATCGGCGCCGATGAAATGCATCTTGCCCGACAGCACCGTGTCATAGCCCGCATTGGTCAGGTAATGCGCGAAGGTGGGGATAAAGCTGGAGTACGGATCACCATTGTCGTAACACCCCGTTGTCGAGGTCAAGAGCCCGGTCATCAGGCAGGACCGCGCAGGCACGCAGATCGGGCTTGGCGTATAGGCATTGGTGAAGTTCACAGCCCGGTTCGCGAGGTCCGAGATATGCCGTGTACGCGCACCGGGATACCCGCAGGCCTCCAACATGAAGGGCGTCATCTGATCGGCGATAATCAATAGGATATTCGGCAATCCGGTTTCCGTCATCATCCCTGTCCCCG
>NZ_JBARVQ010000213.1:0-10786 GCF_049646345.1 Albidovulum sp.
GAGCGGGGCGAGCGCAAATTCTCCAAGCCGCGTGCAGAGGGTGAGCGGGGTGAGCGCAAGTTCTCCAAACCGCGCGCCGAGGGAGAACGGGCTGAGCGCAAGTTCTCCAAACCGCGCAGTGGCTCGGGCCCGGCAGAGCGTGGTGGTGAACGTAAATTCTCCAAACCCCGCGATGGCGCTCCTTCGGGTGCAAGGGGGGGAAAACCTGCCCCCCGGACCGAAGGTGGCAAAGGGCGCGACCGGCCAAAGTCCGGGGCACCACGCAAGGGGCCTGCCGGGCGCAAGTGATCCCCTGCAACAGATGCGGATATTCGTTCGCCTGATCGCAGGAAGACCCGTCAGGGGCTTGGCGCGCCGCGTCAGCCGTGCCAGTCTGGCACCATGCGGTGGGGGCACCGGCATGGCAGCGCAGGACGCGGCAAGATTAAGCTTTGTTGTTTGCTGTCAGGACGATCCCTCACTCGCAAAGACGCAGGACGATGACAATTCCGGCGCGGCGAAGCGACAAGACAATCGCCGCGCGAAACTGATGGAGGCCGGTCTGATCATCCCCGCCACCGACGCGGTCGGCTTAGAAGTCTGACTGACCATGGCACCGCGCTTTTTCCAGATTGGGCTGACCGCCGCCGTCGTGAGCATCGCTCTTGGCGGATGTGTCACAACCGGTATCGCCCCGGCATCTACGCCAGGCCGGTCACCCGCCGCTCTTCCGGCAGCCCCGGTTGTGACACCTCCCACGCCGGAAAGCCTTGCTGAACGCATCTACTATCAGCGGGTCGAGGCGAATTACCGCGCCCAGGACCTCTTGCGTGGCGATGACGGGGCGGCGGACGCCCCCTTTGACGCCCGTGATCTGGCCGAGAACTTCCTGCGCATTGCCTTTTATGACGAGTTCACCGAACGCGACGGCGTTCTGGTCGAGGAAGCCAGCGAAAACCGCCTGCATCGCTGGCAGCAACCGGTCAGGCTGAGTGTGGAGTTCGGCCCCTCGGTTCCTCTCGAACAACGCGCCGCCGATCAGGCCGCGATTGCGACCTATGCCGCACGGCTGTCGCGCCTGACGGGCCTGCCGATCCGCCTCAGTGGCTGGCGGCCCAACCATGTCGTCCTGATTGTCAATGAGGGTGAACGTAGCGGCCTTTCCGACCGCGTCCTCGCCTTTGCACCGGAGGTGTCGCAGGCAGCTCTCGACACCGTCACACAGATGCGGCCCGACACCTATTGCACGGTCTTTTCCTTCACGCCCGGCACCAGCCCGGCCTATTCCGGCGCGCTGACGATCATCCGCGGCGAATTGCCCGACCGGCTGCGCCTTTCGTGCATCCATGAAGAACTTGCGCAAAGTCTGGGCCTGATCGCCGATCACCCGCATGCACGCCCCTCGATCTTCAACGACAATGAGGAATTCGCCCTGCTGACGAAGCAGGACGAATTGATGCTGCGCATGCTCTATGACCAGCGTCTGCGCCCCGGCATGACCCTGGCCGAGGCGCGGCCCATCGTCGAGGTCATGGCGGCGGAGCATCTGCCTGGCGAAAGCTGAGGCGGCCGGACCGCTCTGCCAAGCCTTGATACCCGCGACCTTGGGCGTTGATACAAAAGGCGGTCTCGGCTATGAGGACATATGTTTACGCTAACATGACCTGTGAGGGCCCCGGATGATCCTGAGCTGTGGCGAGGCGCTGATCGATATGCTGCCCCGAAAGACAGGGGCGGGCGAGGAGGCATTCGCCCCCTATCCCGGCGGCGCGGTCTTCAACACCGCCATCGCGCTTGGCCGCCTTGGCGCGCCGTCTGCCTTTCTCTCGGGGATATCGACCGACCTCTTCGGTGCCGTTCTGACCGGGGCGCTGGCCGCGTCCGGGGTCGATACGTCCCTCGCCATCCGATCGGCCCGACCGACGACGCTGGCTTTCGTCCGGCTGGTGAACGGACAGGCAAGTTACGCATTCTATGACCAGAACACTGCAGGGCGGATGCTGACCGCCGCCGACCTGCCTGCCCTGCCAGCAACGGCACAGGCCCTGTTCTTCGGCGGGATCAGTCTTGTCGGTGAGCCCTGCGGCAGTGCCTATGAAGCGCTGATGGCGCGTGAGGCAGCAGCACGGGTTACCATGCTCGACCCCAATATCCGCCCCGGTTTCATCACCGAAGAACCGGCCTATCGCGCGCGGATCGGACGGATGCTGGCGCTGTCGGATATCGTGAAACTGTCGGATGAGGACCTGTACTGGCTGGAAGGCAAGGGGGAGCTTGCCGATCTGGCCATGCGGCTGTTGGCGCGCGGCCCCAAAGTGGTCTTCGTGACCGAAGGCGCGACGGGCGCACATGCCTTCACCGGGCGTCACCAGTGCTTCGTGCCTGCCCGGACCGTGACGGTGGCTGATACGGTCGGCGCGGGCGATACGTTCAATGCGGGCCTTCTTGCCGCCCTGCACCGTGACGGCCTGTTTACGAAACCCGCCCTGTCGGATCTGACGCCCGAGGCAATGACAGCCGCCCTCATGCTTGGTTGCGCGGCCGCCGCTGTCACGGTATCGCGGGCCGGGGCCAATCCGCCCTGGGCAGCAGAGATCGTTTGATATGCGGGCACTTGTTCAACGAGTCAGTGAGGCGCGCGTGAGCGTCGCCGGGCGGATGACCGGAGAGATCGGCGCAGGCCTGATGATCCTTGTCTGCGCCATACAGGGCGATACCGATGCGCAGGCCGACCAGCTCGCCGCGAAGATCGCCAAACTGCGCATCTTCAAGGACGAGGCAGGCAAGATGAACCGCTCGCTTCTCGATACAGGTGGCGCTGCGCTTGTGGTCAGCCAGTTCACCCTTGCCGCCGACACATCGCGTGGCAACCGGCCCGGATTTTCCACCGCCGCAGCACCGGAGGAGGGCGAAAGACTCTATCACTATTTCTCGGGCCGTTTGCGGGCACTCGGCATCGAGGTCGGCAATGGCGAATTCGGTGCCGACATGGATGTGCGCCTTGTCAATCAGGGGCCGGTGACAATCTGGCTGGAAACCTGAGCCCGCGCGGCGAGCCGTGGGTTGGGATGCACCCTTACCAGACCTTGGCGGTTGTCCCCTTTCGCCCGGGAACAAGCCGAAGGCGCCGGGCGAGCGCCTGCCCGTCCCGGCGGGCTGGCGCTTTTGCGGCTGAGCGCTTCGCATCAGGTTGGAGAGGCTTTGCGACTATAAATCGCCCTGAATGACGGTCGCTGCGCCACCCCACGGGCAGGCGCCCGCTCGGCTCGCGGTGTGACTAGGGCAACGGCTGCAATGTCCCGATTGCAGACCGACGCGGCCTCACACCTAGCCTTGCGGCGTCATTGCCCGGCGCTGGCGGTCCCGTTCGAGGCCAAGCTGGCGCTCACGCCAGATGATCAGTATACCGGCCAAGACAACCAGCGTCGCGCCGCCAAGCACGATGCGCGTCGGCACCTCGTCAAAGATTGCATAGCCGACGCCGAGCGCCAGCAGCATTGAGGCATATTCGAACGGCGCCACAACCGAAGCATCGGCATGGCGATAGGCCGAGGTCAGAAGAACCTGCCCAAGGCCGCCGAAAACACCTGCCGCCATCAGCATCGCCGCACTTGCCGGGTCGGGCATTGTCCAGCCGAAAGGCAGTGAGATCAGCGACAGAAGCGCTGAATTGACCGAAAAGTAGAAGACGATGGCGCTGACCTTTTCCTCGGCCACCAATCGGCGGACAAAGACCTGCGCGAGTGCGGCAAAGACCGCGCCGACAAGAACAACGATTGCGCCGAGCGCTTCGGTCGCACCGAGTTCGCCCGCCGACAAGGCTGTCAGGCGGGGTGAAAGGATGATCAGCACGCCCGCCATGCCAAGGGCCACGGAAAAGATGCGGAACACCCGTACATTCTCGCCCAGAAACATCGCTGCAAAGACAACCGTCAGAAGCGGCGCGGCATAGCCGATCGCCGTGACCTCGGGCAGCGGCAGCAGCCCGAGCCCGGCAAACCCGAACCCCATCGCCACGGTCCCCATCAGCCCGCGCCAGAAATGGCCCAGCGGATTGCTTGTGGCGAGCCCGGTTTTCAGCCCGCGCGTTGCAATCAGCCAGATCAGGATCACCGGGATCGCAAAGGCCGAGCGGAAAAACACCGCCTCGCCCGGCGGCACGGCGTCAGAGGCCGCCTTGATCAGGCTGGCCATCGTCATGAACATGGCGACCGAGCAGAGTTTGAGCGTGATACCGCGCAGCGGGTTCATTGGCGCCCCCTTCGCAGTTCTAAAAGCGCGCTAACGCACCGAACGCAAGCCGAAAGACGGCGCGAATGCAAACGGCCGCCCCGAAGGGCGGCCGTGCAATGCGGGTCAGAGCCCTTTGGAACGGTAACTCTTGGCCACGCGGTCGATGGCGACGATATAGGCCGCCATCCGCATGTCCGTTACATCGTTACGGCTGTGCCAGACCTCGCTGATCGACTGATAAGCCGCGCGCATCGTATCGTCGAGGCCAGAGCGCACCAGCTCCAGCTCGCCCGCGCCGCGCAGATACTGATCCTTGAAGCCGGGCGACAGAGTCCAGCCAAGCCCCTTGTCCGAGGACAGCCGTTCCAGTTCGTCAATCAGAAGCTGGTGGCGGCTTTCTTCCTGACGCCGCTGCATGCGACCGAAACGGATGTGGGACAGGTTCTTGACCCATTCGAAATAAGACACGGTCACACCACCTGCGTTGGCGTACATGTCGGGAATGATCAGCGTTCCTTTGTTGCGCAAAATCTCGTCCGCGCCGGCCGTCACCGGGCCGTTCGCGGCCTCGATGATCAAGGACGCCTTGATGTTTTCGGCGTTCGAAAGGTTGATGACCCCCTCCATCGCTGCCGGAACAAGAATGTCGCACGGCTCTTCCAGCACCTTGGCACCGTCCTCGACATAGGTGCCTTCCGGACAGCCCTTCACGCCGCCATTGGCGGCGATCCAGTCGCGCACCGCCTGAACGTTCATGCCCTTGTCGTTCACCAGCGCGCCGTCGCGTTCCAGAATACCGGTGATCAGCGCACCGTCTTCGGTCGAAAGGAAAAGGGCTGCGTGGTAGCCCACATTACCAAGGCCCTGAACGATCACGCGCTTGCCATCGAGTTTGCCCGACATCCCTGCGGCCTCCATATCCTTCGGATGACGGAAGAATTCGCGCAGGGCATATTGCACACCGCGCCCCGTCGCCTCGACCCGGCCGGCGATACCACCTGCGTTCAGCGGCTTGCCGGTGACACAGGCGGCGCCGTTGATGTCGGTCGTGTTCATGCGCTTGTACTGGTCGACGATCCAGGCCATCTCACGCTCGCCCGTGCCCATGTCGGGGGCGGGCACGTTCTGGGCCGGGTTGATCAGGTCGCGCTTGATCAATTCATAGGCGAAGCGGCGGGTGATCAGCTCCATCTCATGCTCTTCCCATTCGCGCGGGTCGATGCAGAGACCACCCTTGGAGCCGCCGAAGGGCGTTTCCACAAGGGCGCATTTGTAGGTCATCAGCGCTGCCAGCGCCTCGACCTCATCCTGGTTCACCGATGTGGCGAAACGGATACCGCCCTTCACAGGTTCCATATGTTCGGAATGGACCGAACGATAACCGGTGAAGGTGTGAATGGCGCCCCGCAGGCGCACACCGAACCGGACCGTATAGGTCGAGTTGCAGACACGGATCTTTTCCTCCAGCCCCGGCGACAGGTCCATGACCCCGACCGCGCGGTTGAACATAAGATCCACGGATTGCCGAAAGCTCGGTTCCCCTTTGAAGGCCATAGATATACTCCCTGTCTGGCCGACGCCCAATCGGATGGGTCGAAAGCGCATTGCCGCAATCTCGCGGCGTTGATCATCACTTGCAGTCTTGTGAACCTGTGATCGTTTTATTTTGCTTAACAGAGAAGCACTGAAAGGCAAGATAGAAGCGTGTCAGCGGGCGGCCATATCCGGGACCGAGGCGGCGCATTGTGAGGTCTCGCGTGGGTTGTAAAGCGAGTGATTCCAATGTTTCACAGACCGCCATTGTTCGCCAGAAGGACACGATAGGCAGAGAATTGCCATTATAAGCCATCAAGAGACATCCAATACACCCCCCTGCCCCATTTTTGCCACAAGTCGTACCCTAGTTTTGCCGCAACATGTATAGATATAGGCTGCTGTGCGAGGCGTGTCTGCCGCCCCCGCACAAGGATCTACCTGGGAAAGGGTGCATTATGACAATGCTGGCTCGGATGGGCGACAAGACGCGTTTCAACAAGGGCGCCGTTTATGCGGCACTTTCCAGGTTCCGCCGGGAAGAGGATGGTTCGCTCATCGTCTTCGGCCTGTTCTGCTTCATCATCATGCTGCTGCTCGCAGGTGTTTCCTTGGACGTCATGCGGTTTGAAGAGCGGCGGACGATCCTGCAGGCGACCATCGACCGGGCAGCACTTGCCTCTGCCGACCTTCAGCAAACGCTTGATCCGAAAGACGTGGTCAAGGATTATTTCCGCAAGGCCGGTTTGGAACCGCCCGCAGATGACGACATCGTCGTGACGGAAGGGTCGTTCGGCGAATCCCGCCGCGTGAAGATCAGCGCCTCGGAACAGATGCCGACCTGGTTCATGCGAATGGTGGGGGTCAATGATCTCAAAGCCCCGGCTGCCTCGACAGCCGAAGAAAGCGTCGGGCAGATTGAGATCTCGCTGATCCTCGACGTTTCCGGATCGATGGGGAGAAACTCGCGCCTCGTGAACCTCAAGCCTGCGGCGAAAAACTTCGTCGACCAAATGTTCAAATCAGCCGAGCCGGGCAAGATTTCGATTTCCATCGTTCCATATTCAACCCAAGTCTCGATGGATGCCGAACTGGCCAGCTATTTCAATCTGAGCGGTGAACACAATTCTTCCCGCTGCATTGAATTCGAAGATAGCCTGGGTGATTTCTCAACCACGGCTGTTCAATTCGGAAACACCGTGACCGACCGCACGTACCAGCGAAACGGCCACTTCGACCCGTTCTACCGAAACAGCTATACCCGTCTGTTGAACTGCATTGACCAATCCTATGCAGAGATTCTTCCGTTCTCGGGTGATAGCAATGCACTGAAAGCGAAGATCGACAGCCTTGAGGCAAACGGGAACACATCCATCGATATCGGAATGAAATGGGGGGCCGCGCTGCTCGACCCTTCCATGCAGGATGTCGTGGATGGAATGATTGCCGATGGCAGCCTGCCGAGTGAATTCAGCGACCGCCCCTATGCGTTCGATGACAATCAGACGCTGAAGATCATCGTGTTGATGACGGACGGCCAGAATACAACCGAATACCGGCTGGAGGACGATTTCGCATCGGGTGACAGCCGCCTTTATACCAACACCTGGTATCAGGCGAACTATCCCGACAGCAAGAACCAGTACAGCTACTACGACCCAAACCGGTCAGGAAACAAGTACTACTCATTCCGGACAGATTCCTGGCGGTCCCAGCCCTATGGCGATGCCAGCGGCGACAACGGTGACGCGGTCAGAATGACCTGGCCCCAGGTCTGGAATGACATGACCATCCGGTATTTCTCTGACGATATCGTCTATGACGCTACGAACTCTTCCTCGCAGCGCAACTACTTCCGCAATGCTCCCTATAATGGCTATTGGTCGGCCAAGGATAGTCTGACCAAATCGATGTGCAACGCGGCGAAGACGCAGGACGTCAAGATCTACTCGATCGCGTTCGAGGCCCCCTCTAGTGGCCAGACCTTGCTGCGCGATTGTGCAAGCTCTGACGCCAACTACTACAACGTGGCTGGTCTCGACATTGAATCCGCCTTTTCGGGCATCGCAAACTCGATCAACAAACTGAGGCTGACCCACTGATGAGACGCCCCATGACAGCGATGCGCGCCTGGTTCTGGCGAAAGACGCAGGAAGAGGATGGATCGGCGACCATTCCGTTCGTCATCTTCCTTCCCTTCTTCATGACCCTCGTCATGTCCTCGCTGGAAATCGGCATGGTCATGCTGCGTCAGGTCATGCTGGAACGCGCGCTCGATCTGTCGGTGCGCGATCTGCGGCTTGACCTCTGGGATGGGGATTACGACGAGTTCAAGGATCTCATCTGCAGCCGCGCTTCGGTTATCCCCGATTGCCGCAACGCCATCGCGGTAGAGCTTCGCCCCGTCAGCACCGTCACGTGGGAACCGCTCACCTCGGGCCCGACCTGCGTCAATCGCGCGGAAGACGTCGAGGGCGAGGACCTGCCCGAATTCACCCCAGGTGAGGGCGATGAGATCATGCTGATACGCGCCTGCTCAAAGTTCGATCCGATTTTTCCGACAACCGGGCTTGGCCTGCATCTGCCGAAAGACAATACGGGGGCTTACGCATTGATATCCACCACGGCATTCGTGAACGAGCCGGAATTGGGGAGCTGACATGTCGCTTTATTCCCGCCTGAAACTGCGCACGAGAGATTTCGCCTCGGACACGGACGGCAACATGGCCGTCGAAGGCCTTCTGGCGTCGACGATCCTGATCTGGTGGTATGTCGCCTCCTTCCAGTTCTTCGACACGTTCCGGCAAAAGAACACGAACCTGAAGGCTGCCTATACGATTGCCGACCTGACCTCACGTCAGACCAATGCGATCAACGCCGACTTCATCGAGGGTTTGAATACTCTGTTCGACTATCTGACCACATCCGACGAACCGACTTGGATTCGGATCTCCAGCGTTCTGTGGGATGAGGATGAAGACCGTTACGATATCGCCTGGTCTTACGCCACCGGTGAAGCCGAAGGCCATTCGACCGAGAGCATTCAGCTCAAGGCAAACAGGATACCTGTTATGCCCGCGGGCGATACGGTCATTCTGGTCGAGACCTATATGCATTTCGATCCGCGCTTCAATGTCGGCATCGATGAACGCTGGCTTACAACATTCATCGCCACCCGCCCGCGTTTTGCCGCCTGCGTTCCCTTCGACAAGGAAGATGGGTCAACGCCGGCCTGCATCTATGACAGCGCTGTGGATCCAGACGGGGAAGTCCACAACGACGACATTCCGGTGCTGCCCGACGACGACGATACCACATAGAATCAAGTTTCGATCGTCAGGAGCTAGTCGAACCGGCATATACCAATGCCGGTTCTTTTTTTCTGATCGGGTCACCGCTCAACCAATAGACGGTGGCGTCATTGATCATCCCGTGACATCAACCGGGCAGCGATCATATCCGCCATCTGCCGCCCTTCAGCGCCCGAGATCACCCCCCCTACCCCGATACGCCGCCCAAGGCGCCACCACAGGCCCGGTTGCCATGCCCGCGGCATAGGCGCCTTAAGGCGAAGAACAAAGCCGTTCGAAGGTTTGAACGCAAAGACACCGCGCTCCACTTTATCGATATCGGCCAAGGCTGCCAGAAGGGTGCCCTCGGTATCGCGCAGGCCCGTCGCGGACAGGACCAGCCCGCGCGATGTGGCGTTATACATGCGAACGCACCCCGCAAGCGCCACCATTCCAAACAGGATCAACATGAGCTGGAGCGGAAACGATGCAGGTGGGCGCAGGAAGGCGAGCAGTATCAGCAACAGTCCAAGGCAGCCCATGACCCCGACGGCGAAGACCCGGCGGGGCGCGGATGGCGTGATACTGGCAAGACGCGTTGATTGCCCCTGATCGATCATTCGTCCCTCACGGTTACGTCGTTTGTGTGCCCCGGCACAGACAGTGTTCACCCGAACACCGCTTCTGAGGTGATGCCCCGCACTTTCCGCCCTATATATACAGGCGAAGCGCAGGAGAAACCCGAATGTCGATCCGCCCTATCCTTGAAACCCGCACCGCCCGCCCCACGATGGAGGGGGCCGGTGTCCATCTGCACCGTGCCTTTGGCTTTCAGGACCCGACCGAACTCGACCCATTCCTGTTGTTTGACGATTTCCGCAATGAACGACCCGAGGATTATCTGCGCGGTTTTCCCTGGCACCCCCATCGCGGGATCGAGACAATCACGTATGTGCTGGCGGGAACCGTCGAACATGGCGACAGCCTTGGCAATACCGGACGGCTTGGCGCGGGCGATGTACAGTGGATGACGGCGGGGTCCGGCATCATGCATCAGGAAATGCCCCAAGGGAACGCAAAGGGCCAGATGCACGGCTTTCAGCTTTGGGCCAACCTGCCGTCGTCCCTGAAAATGACCGCGCCGCGTTATCAGGACGTGAAATCACCCGACATTCCCGAAGTGACCGACGATGACGGCACCACGGTGCGGGTGATCGTGGGATCATTCTGGGGCAAATCCGGACCCGTCGACGGCATCGCCGCTGATCCGCAATACCTTGATATCTTCGTCCCCGCAGGCGTGAAAAAGACCTTCAAGGTAGATACCTATCGCCGCGCCTTTGCCTATGTGTTCGACGGCTCTGGCCGGTTCGCCGATGCGTCACGCCCCCAAGGCGTATTGCTGGAAAAGGAAGTGATGGGGGAAGAGGTCAATATCCGCGACATGTCGGGCAACCGCACGCTGATCCGTTTCGGAACGGGCGATGAGGTCACGGTTCAGGCCGGCGATCACGGCATCCGCTTTCTGCTCATCTCCGGCGCGCCGCTTGAGGAACCCGTGGCCTGGCACGGGCCGATCGTGATGAACACGCGGGCCGAGCTTATGCAGGCGATGGCCGACCTGAAAAACGGTACCTTTATCCGACCTGCTCACTGACGGGCACCGCCCTGGCGTCGGCCCAGAAAGCCGCAAGCGCGGCATTCACCGCCTTTGGCTGTTCGACGGTCGAGGAATGTCCGGCACCAGCGAT
>NZ_JBARVQ010000214.1:0-2656 GCF_049646345.1 Albidovulum sp.
GTCGGGCGCTGCCCGGCGTTGCCGCCGGGCGGGACACTACTTTTCTGCCATCGCTTCGATCGCCCGCCTCAGACTAAGTAGGGCGGGGTTCACCCCGCCACCCGGCCCAGCCGCCCGACCAAATCACGAAGGCCGGTACGTTCCCGAGGGTACCGACGCTGCCGGTGTCAGTTCGGTTTGAGATAGTTGAAGGCCTCATCCAATTTCGACAACGGGTACTGATGTGTTTGCGAGTGCGACAAGGTGTATTGTTGTAGGTGAGGTTACGTTTCAAGTACAACAAGATTGATTGTAGTAGTTCTGCCTGCTACATCCTGGCTTGCAGTGTTCGAATTGGCGGCTGGAGTATGACAAGGAATGGAAAGACATCTCGATGGCGCTGTTGAATACCACTATGGAAAGTTTCCGCCCCGAAATCTCGACCTTGCGCTGCTGCTCGACCCAGTAAGTGAGACCAGCGCGGCAATTGCACGCTACGATCAAATGCTGGCTGCAATGCACAACAGCGAAATCCTCCTCGCTCCATTGCGAAATCAGGAAGCTGTTGTATCGTCGCGCATGGAGGGGACGATCTCGACCTTGGATGAGGTGTTGCGGATCGAAGCAGAGGGCGACTCCGATCAGGATGTCGCATTCCGAAGCGCCCGCAGCGAAGCAGTCGAAACATTTCTCTACACTCGGGCAATGCAGCGCATTCAGCGCGACATCGAAGCCGGAAGGCCGTTGTCTGAACACCTGATACGCAGTGCGCACCAGATATTGTTGTCATTCGGACGAGGGGCATTGAAATCGCCCGGCGCTTACAAAACCGAACAAAACTATGTCGGAGAGCGTCGCCGTCAGTCCGTTGCCTTCATTCCGATAAGCCCGGCGGCGCTACCCTCAGGGATGCAAAATCTCATGTCTTTCGTGCGTGACGATCCGCTCAACAAGCTGCTGAAGATTGCAATCGCACATGTTGAATTTGAGGCGCTGCATCCTTTCAAGGACGGGAATGGCCGCATAGGCCGAATGCTGATCACCCTCATGCTGTGGACGTCAGGGTTGATCCGGCAGCCGCATTTCTATGTCAGCGCCTATTTCGAACAGTACCGGGACGACTACATAGAAGGTATGCGCAGAGTCTCATCCGACGATGAATGGACCGAATGGTGTATTTTTTTTCTCGATGGCCTTCGCAACCAAGCCGAGCGAAACATCTCGGTCGCGCAAAGAATTTTCCAACTGTACGATGAAATGAAACTGCGTTTCCGCGAGGAACTCAAAAGTGAATGGGCAATCGAAGCGCTCGACTTCATGTTCGCAAATCCCAGTTTCAAGAACAGCAAGTTCACCAGCCACGATCGAATTCCACCTCATGTCGCCGCAAGCATGAGCCGAAAACTACGCGAAGTCGGAATTCTGTCGCAAATCGTCCCGGGCGCTGGACGACGACCTGCCATCTACGGTTTCGAGCCGTTGATTTCCATCATACGCAATGAGCAATCATCATAGGCGCAGCAGCAAGCGCAGGGTGGGGTTCCACCCCACTATTCGACCAGCGGCGGGGTAGAACCTTGCCCTACGACTGCCACCCTCACTTCCCCAACCGGAAACCCCGGAACTTACGCATCCCCTCCAACTCCTTCTCTGCTTCCGCCGCCAACATGTCGGCAAGCGGGAGATATTGGTGCCGGAGCAGTAACCCAAGCGCTGATCTGGATCTAGTTGACAAAAGGGATTCACATGGCGGGCTGATCTTGGTTCAAGCTGGTATCTGCTATGGAGATCAGCTTGGCACGAGGCCTGATGACGGATGAGTAAAGGGCGTTTCACGAACGCTTCGTCTGGTCGCTTCTCTCACACGATCAGGAATATGGCCGGGAACACACCGTCTGAGCCAGATAACGGTCGACCAAGCCAGGGAGGGCTGAAAGAAATATTGCAACATCTGCCAGGAGATGGAGAAGGATCACACCCGTTGTTTCTTGAATCTGATGTGTTGATCGCCAAGGTCAGCACCAATGCCTTATCGGCGATGAGGGAGAAGCAAGCGGAAATCCATCGGGGCTCGTGGCGATAATCTTTCAGGCCGCCCTAAGAGGCCGGATATACATCAGCAATCGCGACTTCCGATCCAGTGCCAAACAGGCCGTTGCAATCAGGCAGGGTCCATATGCATCCACACACACGCACACACGCTCGACTTCTGAAATGACCCCAGCCGGAAGGACTTACTACAAAGCTGCGACAGATTGTTGGGCGGGTACGGCGTGGGTCGATTGGGTGCGTTCCCATGGGCAGACGCGTCGATTACTCTGCGCTCTTCCAGCCTTCATCCCGGTGCGTGCCGTCGCAATAGGGTTTGATCCCGGACTTTCCGCAGCGGCAGAGCACGTATTTCCGACGGCATGCACCTTCGCCGGGATGGGGGGCGGTCATCTCGACTTCGCGCACATAATAGGGGCCGTCCCGTGCCACCTCGATCCGGGCGCGGTCGGCCACAAGGTGAAGAACGCTATCGCCCATGGCCAGCGCCAGAGCCCCCGAAGGGCAATGCGCGATCACTGACTCAACCTCATTGCGGCTGCCCTTGTCGGGCTGAACCCAGGGCTTCTGGCCCGGGTTGAAAATGTTGGGGGCGATCCGGCCACATTCGGCGGCATGTGAACAGATC
>NZ_JBARVQ010000215.1:0-2380 GCF_049646345.1 Albidovulum sp.
CCAGAAGATCTGCTGGGCGACATTGCCCTGGCTGAGCGCCGGGAGCGACTGGTAGAAGTCGTAGGATGCCGCTGCCGGCGGTGCGTAGTTGCGCAGCCACTCGTCCCACTTGGCAATCGCGAAGACCGCAGCCGGGCCGTTGGCTTCACCGCCACGGCTGACCGACGCACCCGCTGGGTTACATAAACCCGCTTCCATCCGGATGCCCCATTCGTCGATCGGCACGCCGTTCGGTTCGCCCGGGGAGCCCGCACCGGCCATCGACAGCCAGGCATCAGTCATGCGCCACCCCAGGTCAGGCGCGCGCTTGCCGTACTCCATATGGCCATAGATCGCGGTGCCGTCGATTTCCTTCACGTCATTGGTGAAGAACTCGGCGATATCCTCATAGGCCGACCAGTTGACCGGCACGCCGAGGTCATAGCCGTATTTGGCCTTGAACGCCTCTTGCAGATCGGCGCGGTCGAACCAGTCCTTGCGGAACCAGTAGAGGTTCGCAAACTGCTGGTCTGGCAGCTGGTAAAGCTTGCCGTCCGGACCGGTGGTGAACTGGGTGCCCATGAAGTCATCCAGATCGAGCCCCGGATTGGTCGTGCCCGCCCAGGAGCCTGCCATCTGATCGGTCAGGTTATAGGCCAGTTGAAGGCGCGCATGGGTGCCGATGAGGTCGCTGTCATTGACATAACCGTCATAGAGGTTGCGCTGCGTCTGCATCTGCGTCTGCACCGCCTGAACGACCTCGCCCTCACCAAGGATCTGGTGATTGACCTTGATCCCGGTGATTTCCTCGAAGGCCTTGGTCAGCACTTCGGATTCGTAGGAATGGGTCGGAATGCCTTCCGACAATACGTTCACTTCCATCCCCGCATAGGGTTCGGCAGCCTTGATGAACCATTCCATCTCGGCCATCTGCTCTTCTTTCGAAAGCGCAGAGGGCTGGAACTCGCTGTCGATCCACTTCTGTGCGGCCGCGGCATCGGCAAATGCCTGCCCGGCCCCCGCAATGACCGCAGATACGGCCACTGCGGAGAGAAGATACTTCCGCATCCTGTCTCCTCCCTGAGATTTGTTGGGCCAGCGGAAACTGGCCCATAGATATTCGGGCCAGATGTTAGCGTTTGTCAAACTAAATCTTTAGTAGAAAGAAACGCTATCTTAACCGTATGATTCTAATCATTTTTAATAAACGCCTTCGCCAAAAAGGTATCGTCGTATCATGTTTGCTGCGGTTCTTGCGCGGTTCCAAAGACTTGTGGGGAAAGGCGACCGTTTCGAGGGGTTTTGAAACCGGGCGGCAATCCGCTGTGCCTTGCTATGGTCCCATTGCCGCCAGTTTTCAGGCCCGA
This sequence comes from Albidovulum sp., assembly GCF_049646345.1. Taxonomy (GTDB): domain Bacteria; phylum Pseudomonadota; class Alphaproteobacteria; order Rhodobacterales; family Rhodobacteraceae; genus Albidovulum. Next base: position 1,347 of record NZ_JBARVQ010000215.1, read on the forward strand.
AAACGCCACCCGACCATGACCGAATGCATTTCGGGGACCACTCATGATCAGGCTGCCAATGATCTATTCAGCATTCCACCGCCCGCGCCGCATCGCGGCCAGGCTCGCCAAACTCTCACTTGTCGTCGCGCTCGGTTTCGCGGCGCCCGGCGCGCCCGAGGCCGCACAGCCGCAATCGACAAGCCACATCGTTGCGCGCAAGGCAATCACCGCCCCCCAGGGGGCCACAGCACTCTGCCGTGATCATGCCTGGGCCTGCAGGACAACAGGTGGCGGCTCCTTGCCCGACCGCAGCGTTCTGAAGGTGGCCGGGCAGGTCAATTCGATGGTCAATCGACGGGTCCGTTCGGTATCCGACCGCCAGCAATATGGTCTTGAAGAGGTCTGGGCGCTTCCGACCCGGCGTGGCGGCGATTGCGAGGATTTTGCCCTTTTGAAGAAGAAAGAGCTGATTGCAGCAGGCATGCGCCCACAGGATTTGCTGATCGCGACGGTACTGGACCGCAATCGCGGCTCGCATGCCGTGCTGGTGCTGCGCACCTCGTCTGGCGACTATGTTCTCGACAATCTGCGCAACCGCATCATGCCGTGGCGCGAGACTGGTTACAGCTTCATCCGCATGCAGAACCCGCAGCGGCCGAACCGTTGGGTCGCGGTCCTTGCGGGAGGCGTGTTCGGCGCCTGAGCCCGAAGCCTGTGTTCGACTGGTAAGAAACACGGAAAAAAAGAAAAGACCCGCAGTCAGTGACATGCGGGTCTTTTCGTTTTCCGGGATCAGGCGCTATACGCTTCGAGTTTTGAATGTGCGGGAATTCGAACCTTTTTCGCCAGAATTCCCGTACTTACCATCTCGATCTGAACTCCAGCTGCGTTAGTTGCCTCCCTCGGAGCCACCGGCAGTTTCGCCCTGTTCGCCTTCGGGCTCACCGTCCTTGCCCTTGTTTTTACGACCCGGGCCATCCTCGCGTTTGCCAGGCCAGTCTTCACGCTTGCCAGGTCCGCCTTCACGCTTGCCTTTGCCTTTACCTTTGCCG
>NZ_JBARVQ010000216.1:0-7023 GCF_049646345.1 Albidovulum sp.
TCGCAGGGCAGCCGTCATCACCCCCATCCCGATCAGGGCCGTGCCACCGATGCGATTCAGCCCGGCCCGTGTTCCGGCCCCCGTCATCCGCGCCCGCATCCGGTCGGCCAGCAGCGCATAGGCCAGCGCATTTGCCGCCGCCAGCGCGACGAAGGTTGCGATGAGGATCGCGAATTGCGGCGCAAGGGCCGCGTCGGGGCGCAGGAATTGCGGCACGAAGGCGATGAAGAAGGCGATGGATTTCGGGTTGAGCGCCGTGACCGCCGCTGCGTGACCGAAAATGTCGCGCACCGGAAGGTCGGTCGCGCCAGAGAGGTCGAACCCCTCCGCCGGGCGGGTTCTGAGCAGGCCGATGCCAAGCCAGATCAGATAAAGGGCGCCTGCCCATTTCAGGATCGTGAAGAGCGTGGCCGAGGCCATGACCAGCGCGCCGACCCCCAGAAGCGACGCTGTCATGGCGACAAGATCGCCGAATGCGACGCCCGCAGCGGTCGCGGCTGCGACCCGTCTGCCTTGTGTCAGCGCATAGGTCAGGACCAGAAGGACCGTGGGCCCAGGGATCAGCAACAGCGCGGTTGAGGCGGCGACAAAGGTTAACCAGAGTTCCAGCGGCATGATCGACTCTCCTGACTTCAGGGGCCGAGCGAGCCATGCGGCATCGGGACTGTCAACCGTGTGATGCGCATCGTGCGGCGGCGACCGGCAGGGCTGCGGGTCAGCGGATTGGTGCCCATTGACGCAAGCGTGAAGTGGCCGTGGGGCACGATCCGTTCGATTTGCGGTTAAATGTCATTGGCCCGGTACGGCCGGGTCTTGTTGATGCGAGGTAACGATGCGTAGCAGAATGAACACCACCACCGCCCTTGTCGCGAGCTTGTCCCTGATGGCGCCGTCGCCGCTCTGGGCTCAGGAAACGGTGCCCGAGGCGGAACCGGAGGTCGCGCTGATCTGCCCGGATGGCTCTGACCTGCCGTGCCCTGAAGGCGTTGAACCGATCCCGGCCCCGACGGACGATCCAGAGGCGGCAGAGGCGGAAGCCGCAGAAGATGCCCCGGCCGAGGCTGATGCTGCGGTAGAAGCGCCCGAAGCGGAAACCGGTGAGGCGGATGCATCCACCGAAATGCCGGAGGCCGATACGGCCGAGGAGGCCGACGCGACTGCCATGGAAGAGCCTGCAGTCGAGGCCGAAACCGGTAGCGATGAGGCCGCAGAGGGCGAGGTCGCGTCAGAAGAGGTGGTGCCCGCTGAACCCGCGGGCGAAGAGACCGCTGAACCCACTGGGGACGCCGCGGCCGAGATGACCGAAGAAGATCCGGTCGTGGATGAGGCTGCCGGGCAAATGGCAGAGGAACCGGCCGCAGCGGACAGCACCGGCGACATTGAGACCGGGGCCGAGGTCGCTCCCGAAGGTGATGAGGCGGTGACTGAAGCGGAACCCGCAATGGACACCGAAACGGAAGCCGAGGCAGAGCCGGAAGCAGATGTTGTCGCCGAAGAGGTGCCCGACCTGCCAGTGCAACCCGACGCGGCCTCTGGCGAGGCACCGGTTGCCGCTGCGGCCTCGGCGCCTGAAGAAGCGGCAGTCGAGGCCGAGGTGACCGAAGAGGTCGTGACCGAGGAAACCGCGCGGTCTTCTGACGAAGATTTCGCCAACAAGGTCAATGAGGCGGCCCCGAAGAAGAAGAAAAAGAAGAAATCCGCTTCCAAGGATGATGATGACGACGGATTGTCGGACGGCGAAAAGGCGGTGCTGCTCGGCCTCGGGGCCGTGGCGGTCGGTGCGCTCTTGTCCAACAACCGCAAGGTGGAGCTGAATTCCGGTGACCGGGTTGTGGTGACGCGCGATGACGGGTCCTACCAGATCATCAAGGACGACAACGCACTTCTGCGTCAGCCCGGTTCAACCGTGCGGACCGAAACCTTCTCGGACGGATCGACCCGGACCACGGTGACGCGGGCGGATGGATCAAAGATCGTGACGATCCGTGATGCCGAATACCGTGTGCTGCGCCGTGCCCATGTGGCGGTCGACGGGACCGAGACGCTTCTGATCGACGATACTGCGATGGTGGAGCCGGTCGACATCACCCGCCTGCCACCGCCCGCCGAACAGCCGGTCTTTTCGGCCGAGGCGGATGAGGCGGAACTGCGCGCGGCGCTTGCGCGTGAGGCGGCGCTGACGCGGCGCTTCTCACTGGCGCAGGTGCGCGATATCGCGCAGGTGAGGGCGCTCGTGCCGGTCATTGACCTGAATGCCATCACGTTTGAGACAGGCTCGGCCGCGATCCGGCCCGATCAGGCGCAGTCGCTGGCACGGCTCGGGCGGCTGATCCAGTCCTATGTCGATGAAGACCCGCGCGAGGTCTTCCTGATCGAAGGCCATACCGACGCTGTAGGCTCGGCCCCCTACAATCTTGCCTTGTCCGACCGGCGCGCGGAATCGGTGGCGCTGGCCTTGACCGAATACTTCGCGGTGCCACCGGAAAACATGGTGGTGCAGGGTTACGGCGAAGAGTTCCTGAAGATCGACACGCAGGACGAAGAACGGCTGAACCGCCGCGCCAGCGTGCGCCGGATCACCGATCTTTTGCGGCAGGCCGCGAACTGACGCGGATTGCGCAGGCTTCGGGTCGCGCGGGATATCCCGCGCGGCCCATTCAGTTCGGGTATCCGAAACGGAGGACCCGATGGACCTGATCTATGACGCAATGCCAACCGAAAACGTCGCCGCTTTGCGCGCGGGCGGACCCGATGCGAATGGCCAGCCGCCTGAACGTGGTGCGATCTCGAGCGGGCAGGGCACGCCCTGCCGCCACTGTCTGGATCAGGTGCCGGAAGGCGCGGAATATCTGATCCTCGCCCACCGGCCCTTTCCCGAATTGCAGCCCTATGCCGAATGCGGCCCGATCTTTCTTTGTGCGGCGGAGTGCGCGCGTTGGGAAGGTGCCGCGCCGCCGCCTATACTGAAATCCAGCACTTCCTATCTGCTGAAAGCCTATTCCCCGGATCATCGCATCCGCTACGGCACAGGCCGCATCCTGCCCAAGGACGGGGTGATTGCCTATGCGGCGACACTTCTGGAAGACGGAGAGACGGCCTTTGTCGATATACGCTCGGCCGTGAACAACTGCTTTCTTCTGCGTATCCGGCGGCGTGTGATCTGATTGCGGCCCCGTGCCGGGGCCATTTCCTTACCTCGGACCCACTTCTTGCGAAGCGGGTCCTCAGGTGCCCCCGGCCCGCAAGACCTGTCCGGATCGCATATGGCGACTCTCCGGGGGAGGGGCCGAGGTTAAAGAAAACCAACCCGAAATGCGGTGTTCTCAGAATCCGAAAGCCGTGCTTTAGTGGCGAAAAGCAAGAACATCAGGGAGGACATGATGACCAAGGTCACGATGACGGTGAACGGGAAATCCGTTTCCGGCGAGGTTGAGGGGCGGACTTTGTTGTCGTCCTTCCTGCGCGAAGGGCTGGGGATGACCGGCACCCATGTCGGCTGCGACACCAGCCAGTGCGGCGCCTGTGTGGTGCATGTCGATGGGCAGGCGGTGAAATCCTGCACGACCTTTGCGGCGGATGTGGACGGGGCCAAGGTCACCACGATTGAAGGCATGGCCAATGCTGATGGCACGCTGGGCACGATCCAGCAGGCCTTCCAGGATCATCACGGGCTACAATGCGGTTTCTGCACGCCGGGCATGGTGATGTCGGCGGCGGCGCTTCTGGCCGAGAATCCGAAACCCTCTGAGGCCGAGATCCGGCACTACCTTGAGGGCAATATCTGCCGCTGCACGGGCTATCACAACATCGTCAAGGCGGTTCTCGCCGCGTCCGGTCAGGACGTGTCGGGCATTGCGGCGGAATAGGGAGGGGACCATGCCGAAAGATCAAGGGATTGGCGCGAGCACGAAGCGCCGCGAGGATGTGCGGTTCCTGACGGGAAAGGGCCGCTATACCGATGACATCAACCTGCGCGGCCAGACCCACGCGGTCTTTGTCCGCTCTCAGGTGGCGCATGGCAAAATCAACAAGATCGATGTGAGCGATGCTGAGGCGATGCCGGGGGTCTTGAAGGTCTTCACCGCCGCGGATTTCGCCGAAAAGGGCGGCGTGCCCTGCGGCTGGCAGATCCATGACCGCGCGGGCAATCCGATGCTGGAGCCGAAGCACCCGATCCTTGCCGATGGCAAAGTGCGTTATGTCGGCGATGCCGTGGCCTGTGTGGTGGCCGAGACCGAGGATCAGGCGCGGGATGCCGCCGAGGCGGTGATCGTCGATATCGACGAACTGCCTGCCGTCGTGGATATGAAGGCGGCTGTCGCGGGCGGCGCGCTGGTGCATGATGAGCTTGGCTCAAACCTCTGTTATGACTGGGGTTTCATCGAGGACAACAAGGCGGCGACCGATGCGGCGTTCAAATCCGCCCATCACGTCACCACGCTGGAACTGGTCAACAACCGGCTCATTCCCAATGCGATGGAGCCGCGGGTCGCGATTGGTGATTACAGCCAGGCGGGCGACGATTACACGCTCTATACGACCAGCCAGAACCCGCATGTGATCCGGCTGCTGATGGGGGCCTTTGTGCTCTCCATCCCCGAACACAAGCTGCGCGTTGTGGCCCCCGATGTGGGCGGCGGCTTCGGCTCGAAGATCTTCCACTATATCGAGGAAGCCTTTGTCACCCATGCCGCCAAGGTGGTGAACCGGCCGGTCAAATGGACCTGCACGCGGTCGGAAAGCTTCATGACCGATGCCCATGGCCGCGATCATGTGACCAAGATCGAACTCGCGCTCGACAAGGGTGGCATGTTTCAGGCGATCCGGACCGAGACCTATGCCAATATGGGGGCGTATCTCTCGACCTTCGCGCCCTCGGTGCCGACCTATCTGCATGGCACGCTGATGGCGGGGAATTACAAGACGCCCAATATCTATGTGAACGTGAAGGCGGTCTTTACCAACACCGTCCCGGTAGACGCTTATCGCGGCGCAGGACGGCCCGAGGCGACCTACCAGCTTGAGCGCGTGATCGACAAGGCGGCGCGCGAGATGGGGATCGACCCGGTGGAAATCCGGCGGCGCAACTTCGTGCAGCCGGATGAGTTCCCCTACCAGACGCCCGTCGCGGTGGCCTATGACACCGGCAATTATCAGGCGACGATGGACAAGCTGGAAGAGATTGCCGATCTGGCCGGGTTTGAGGCACGTGCAGCCGCGTCCAAGAAAAAGGGCCTGCTGCGCGGCCTCGGCATCAACTGCTATATCGAGGCCTGCGGCATCGCGCCGTCTAACCTTGTCGGCCAGTTGGGGGCCCGCGCGGGGCTTTACGAAAGCGCCACCGTCCGGGTCAACGCCACTGGCGGGGTCGTGGTCATGACCGGCAGCCACAGCCACGGGCAGGGGCATGAGACGGCCTTCCCGCAGGTGATTTCCGAGATGATCGGCATCCCGGAAAGTCAGGTCGAGATCGTCCATGGTGACACCGCCAACACACCGATGGGGATGGGCACCTATGGCTCGCGCTCTCTCGCCGTCGGTGGCTCGGCCATGGTCAAGGCCGCGAACAAGATCATCAACAAGGCCAAGAAGATCGCGGCCCATCTGATGGAGGCCTCCGAGGGCGATATCGAACTGAAGGACGGCCAGTTCACCGTCGCGGGCACCGACAAGTCGGTTGACTGGGGCTCGGTCTGCCTTGCGGCCTATGTGCCGCACAACTATCCGCTGGAGGAGTTGGAACCGGGGTTGGAGGAGACGGCGTTCTACGACCCGTCGAACTTCACCTATCCGGCCGGCGCATATGCCTGTGAGGTCGAGGTCGATCCGGAGACCGGCAAGGTGACAATCTGTTCCTTTGCGGCGGCGGATGATTTCGGCAATGTGGTGAACCCGATGATCGTCTCGGGGCAGGTCCATGGCGGGCTTGGCCAGGGGATCGGGCAGGCGATGCTGGAGGCCGCAGCCTATGACGGCAACGGCCAGCTTCTGAGCGGGTCCTACATGGATTACGCCATGCCGCGCGCCGATGATGTGCCCTTCTACACGGTCGACCATTCCTGCCAGACGCCCTGCACCCACAATCCTTTGGGGGTCAAGGGCTGTGGTGAGGCGGGGGCCATCGGCTCGCCGCCTTCGGTCGTCAATGCGGTGATCGACGCGCTCCAGCGCGGCGGTCACAAGGTGGATCATATCGACATGCCTGTCAGCCCCGCGCGGGTCTGGGCGGCAATGCAGGGCTGAGGGAGGATATCATGTACGCATTCGATTTCGAAAAGCCCAAGACGATTGCCGAGGCGGTCACGGCCATGGGGCGCGAGGACGCACAGGCGCTGGGTGGCGGGCAGACGCTGATCCCGTCGCTGAAACAGAGGCTCGCCGCGCCCTCGGTGCTGGTGAGCCTCACCGGCATCAAGGAAATGCAGGGCGTCTGCACCGGCGATGACGGGGCCCTTTGCATTGGCGGGGCGACAAGCCATGCCTTTGTGGCCAGGGAAGCGGCGGCGAAATACCCGGCGCTGGCGGCACTTGCAGGCGCCATCGGCGACCCGGCTGTGCGCAACCGCGGCACAATCGGCGGCAGCCTTGCCAATAACGATCCCTCTGCCGATTACCCGGCAGCGGTGCTTGCCTCAGGCGCCACGATCGTGACCAATACACGCCAGATCGCGGCGGATGACTTCTTTGAGGGGCTCTTCACAACCGCGCTCAATCAAGCGGAAATCATCACCGAGATCCGCTTCCCGCTGCCCGAAAAGGCGCATTACCAGAAGTTCGTCCAGCCTGCCTCGCGCTTTGCCCTGACCGGGGTCTTCGTTGCGAAACATGGGGATAGTGTCAGGGTCGCCGTGACGGGGGCTTCTGAAAACGGGGTCTTCCGCTGGAGTGACGCCGAGGCGGCGCTGTCGGGCAATTTCTCGACTGACGCGGTGAAAGGGCTGAGCCTTGGCGCGGATGGCATGATCGGCGATCTGCACGGGACACCCGAATACCGCGCACATCTGGTGAAGGTCATGACCGCAA
>NZ_JBARVQ010000217.1:0-4871 GCF_049646345.1 Albidovulum sp.
GATCCAGCCTCAGTCTCTTGCGGTGCTTCCTGGTCTTGAGTGTATCGGCAATGAAGCACCGTCCCAGATAGACGATCCATATCCCGGCAGCGGCCCACCCAGCCGATGAGGCGACGTAGCTATGCGATGCAGCGCGAAATGTGGGGGCTTGGTCCATCCCCCAAAGAATCACTCCCACGCAAAGAGTTCCCAGAACATAGATGCCCGCAGCCGCCGCAGTGGACGCAAACGCGATGACGGAAAAGTCGCTGCTGGACCAGCTATTGGCCTCAAGGCTTTCCCTCAGTTCCGTTCGTTCAGCGTCGGTCAATGCGCGCCGGATCATCGCCTTCATCCCGCTTGGTAGTTTACAGGATCAGTTGCCACGAAGCGGCCAAACAAACAATAAAGGGGCGCCACGAAGGGCGCCCCTCAATTTCAGTATTTGTCAGATCAGTTCCGCGACTTGTCGACCATCTTGCCCTTGGAGATCCAGGGCATCATGGCGCGCAGCTTTTCGCCGACCTGTTCGATCTGGTGTTCGTCGTTCAGGCGGCGCGTGGCCTTGAAGAACGGCTGGCCGACGGTGTTTTCCTGCATGAAGTCACGCACGAACTTGCCGGTCTGGATGTCGGTCAGAACCGCCTTCATCCGCGCCTTGGTCTCATCGTAAGGCAGGATGCGGGGCCCCGAGACATATTCGCCGTATTCGGCAGTGTTCGAGATCGAGTAGTTCATGTTGGCGATGCCGCCTTCATAGATCAGGTCGACGATCAGCTTCACTTCGTGCAGACACTCGAAATAGGCCATTTCGGGCTCGTAACCCGCTTCGACCAGCGTCTCGAAGCCCATGCGGATCAGTTCGACAAGGCCGCCGCAGAGCACGGCCTGTTCACCGAAGAGGTCGGTTTCACATTCCTGACGGAAGTTGGTTTCGATAATGCCCGACCGGCCGCCGCCGATGGCGGAGCAGTAGGAAAGGCCGATTTCCATCGCCTTGCCGGTCGCATCCTGATGGACCGCCACGAGGCAGGGCACGCCGCCGCCTTTGGTATATTCGCCGCGCACGGTGTGGCCCGGGCCCTTCGGCGCCATCATGATGACGTCGACGCCCGCCTTCGGCTCGATCAGGCCGAAATGCACGTTGAGGCCGTGGGCGAAGGCAATCGCCGAACCTTCTTTCAGGTTGTCATGCACGTATTTCTTGTAGGTCTCGGCCTGCAATTCGTCGGGCATGGTGAACATGATGACGTCGCACCATGCCGCCGCCTCGGCGATGCCCATGACCTTGAGGCCTTCGGCTTCGCATTTCTTCGCGGTGGCCGAGCCTTCGCGGAGCGCGATCACGACATTCTTGGCGCCCGAATCACGCAGATTCAGCGCATGGGCGTGGCCTTGTGAACCGTAGCCGAGAATGGCGACTTTCTTGTCCTTGATCAGATTGATATCGCAGTCGCGATCATAATAGACGCGCATGGCGTGGTCCTTTCTTCGTTTCTGGGGGTGAAGATAGAAGGGTGCGCAGAAATTCCCGTGCAAAATTTGACGGATTACGATTTTTCTGCGAAAAATCATGCGCAGAAACTAACTCTACCGCGAAAATCATGCAGATTGATGACACTGATCGCCGTATCCTGCGCCAGCTTCTGGCCGAACCCGGCCTTGCCACGGCCGATCTGGCCGATCGCGCCGGGGTCACGGCGGCGACCGCGTGGCGGCGGCTGGAGAAGCTGAGTGAGAGCGGTGTGCTGAAGGGCCAGCATGCGGTGATCGACTGGCGGGCGCTGGGCTGGGCGGTCGAGGTCTCGCTTCGCTTCACACTCGACAAGACCAATCCCCGCGCCTTTGACGAGTTCCTCGATGCCGCCCGCGAGGTGCCCGAGGTGATCGAGATCCAGACCTTCCTCGGCCGTGTCGATATCCGCCTGAACGTCATCGCCCGCGAGATGTCCCATTATCAGGCAGTCTACCGCGACCGCATCCTGACCTTGCCGCATATCGCCGATATCGAAAGCCTGATGCTGGTCTCGACGATCAAGGACAAGGGGAGCTTGCCGCTGTGATCGCGCTTGATGATACGGACCGGGCGATCCTGCGGGCGCTGGTGGCGGATGCAACGCAAAGTGCGGGCGCGGTGGGCCGGGCGCTGGGGCTTTCCCAGCCCGCGGCATGGCGGCGGATCAGGCGGCTGGAAGAGGCGGGGGTGATCGCGGGCCGCCGCATCGTGCTTGATGCCGAGGCATTGGGCTTTGGCGTTACCGTCTTTCTGGGCGTGAAGCTCGCCACCAAGGGCCGTGTCAGCCTTGAGGATTTCGAACGCGCCGCAACCGCGATCCCCGAGGTGCAGACGGTTCAGCACGTCCTTGGCCTTTACGATTACCGGTTGCGGGTCACCGCCCGCGATCTGGCTGATTTCGAACGCGTCCTGCGCCGCCGGATCATGACCCTGCCGGGGGTCGGCAATGTGGAGGCGAACGTGCTTCTTTCGGAAGAACGCCGCCCCGGCCCCCTCGGGTAAGGTGGGTTTAAACCCACCTTACGTTGTGGTTCGACGGGTCGGAATATTTCGGGTGCGACCGGCCGCCGCGCAATTTTCTATCGGTATGCAAAGGTAGACTTTGCCTTTCCCTTTCCCCTGCGCTACGCGAGGTTCGATTTGCCAAGGAGATATGCATGCCCGCTTTATTGCCCGATATCGACCCCGAGGGGCTGGAAGAATTTTCGGTCGTTTTCACCGACCGTTCGCTGAACCATATGAGCAAGCAGTTCCAGCAGGTCATGCGGGATATCTCTGGCATGCTCTGCGAGGTTTACAACGCCGATGCGGTGGCTTTGGTGCCCGGCGGCGGCACCTATGCGATGGAAGCTGTGGCGCGGCAGTTTACCTCTGGCAAACGCGCGCTGATCGTAAGGAACGGCTGGTTCTCCTACCGCTGGACGCAGATTTTCGAGGCGGGCGGCTTTGCCGGTGAAACCCATGTCGCCATGGCGCGCCGGGCGGGGAACGAGGCGCAGGCCCCCTTCGCGCCGGCACCGATCGAGGAGGTCGCCAAGACCATCCGCGAGGTGAAGCCGGATGTGGTCTTTGCCCCCCATGTCGAAACCGCCAGCGGTATGATCCTGCCCGACGATTACCTGAAGGCACTGGCGGCGGCGGCGCATGAGGTCGGCGCGCTGTTCGTGCTCGATTGCATCGCTTCGGGCTGCGCCTGGGTCGACATGAAGGCGACGGGCGTTGATGTGCTGATCTCCGCCCCGCAAAAGGGCTGGTCAGCCTCGCCCTCGGCGGGCCTCGTGATGATGAATGCCGAGGCGGAAAAACGGATGGAAGCCACGACCTCGTCGAGCTTTGCGGTGGATCTGAAGAAATGGCGTGCGATGATGGTGGCTTATGAGAATGGCGGCCATGCCTATCATGCGACCATGCCGACCGATGCGCTCAAGGCTTTCCGCGATACCATGGCCGAGACGAAGGAATACGGGTTCGAGAAACTGCGCGAGGCGCAATGGGCGCTTGGCAATGCGGTGCGGGCCGAACTCAAATCGCGCGGCATCGCATCGGTTGCTGCCGAGGGCTTCGGTGCGCCGGGCGTTGTCGTCAGCTTCACCGACGATCCCGATATTCAGACCGGCAAGAAATTTCTCGCGGCTGGCGTGCAGATCGCGGCCGGCGTGCCGTTGCAGGTGGGTGAAGGCGAGGCCTATCGCAGCTTCCGTCTGGGTCTCTTCGGTCTCGACAAGCTTTATGATGTCGAGGGCACCGTGGCCCGCATCCGCCGGGCGCTTGACGCTGCGATGGGCTGAGAGCCTCAATGTAAGGTGGGTTTAAACCCACCTTACATTCCCTCACCGCATGCCGAGCCCGGCTTTCATCAGGGTCGTACGGACCGGTTTCAGCGAACAGAGCGCGTTCAGCAACCCGGCGCGCAGGTCGCGCAGAGGGCGGGGTGAGAGCATCGAAGTGCGGTTCAGAAGGTCGATGCCCAGAACCCGTGCCTTGACTTCGGGCCAGCGGCGGCGGTGATAGTTTTGCAGCATCGCCCGGTCGCCAAGCCGCTCCGGCGCGGCCTTTGCAAGGTCCAGCAGGCAGGCAAGGTCGGCCAGCGACATGTTCAGCCCCTGCGCGCCGATGGGTGGGACCACATGCGCGGCCTCAGCGATCAGCGCGGTGCGTTCGGCGTCGAACCTGTCCGCAATCTGGGCGATCATCGGCCAGAGCGACCGCTGCGTCGCAAGCGTCAGCGGGCCGAAGAGCCCTGCGGAACGTTCGAACATTTCAGCCTCGAAGTTCGGCACGGGCAGGGCGGCGCGCCGTTCCGCCTCGGGCCCCTTGTCCATCCAGACCACGGCCGATGAGGGTTTGCCGTCCCGGTCGGGCAGGGGGACAAGCGTGAAGGGGCCGCCAGTGCGGTGGATCTCGGTCGAGACATTCTCATGCGGGATCGGGTGGGTGACGGCGAAAGCCAGCGCCTTCTGGCCATAGCGCATGGTCTTCACGCCGATGCCAAGCGCCTCGCGAACCGGGCTCGCGCGCCCGTCCGCCGCGATTAGCAGCCGGGCCGAAACCTGCGCGCCGTCGGACAGCGACACCCGTGCCTCTGCCTCTCGCGTCAGGACCGAGCGGGTGGCGATGCCGGGGCGGAAATCGACATTCTGCAGTTCGGTGATGCGCGCCACCAGTTCGCGCCGCAACAGCCAGTTGGGGAAATTCCAGCCAAAGGGCTCTTCGCCGATCTCGGTCGCGTCGAAATCCTTGACGATGCGCGCCTCGAGCGCTTCGCCGCCCGCATCGACGATACGCATGACCTTGAGGGCTGCGGCATGAGGGGCGAGCCGGTCCCAGAGCCCCGCCTCTGTCAGCACCGCGCGGGCCGGTTGCAGGAAGGCGGTGG
>NZ_JBARVQ010000218.1:0-1868 GCF_049646345.1 Albidovulum sp.
CGAAGCCGCCCCCGCAGTGCCAGAACGCGCTGCCGCAGTTCAGACCGCCTTTCAGATCGGCGCCCGCGCACCGATGGCCGGTACCATTGCCTTCCTTACGCGGATGGAAGCCGAAGCAGGCACCACCCTGCGGCCTGACACGCTCTGGACCCGCTTCGCCGCCGACGCGCTGCGCGCCGCAACCGGTGCCGCCGAGATCACTGTCGAACTGATCGCACTCGGCGCAGCCCCGCGACGGCTTGCAAACCCCGACCATGCTCGGCTGTCGGCGCAGCCGGAGGACATGAGCGACCGGCCCGCCGCGATTGTCCTTCGCGACCTGACGGCAAGCCCGATCACGACGATGCGCGTCGGCCCCGGTCCCGCGCCAACGCTAAGCGTCGGCACGGATGGTGAAAGCTACGCCCTTACGCTGGATTATACCGATGGCCAGTTGTCCGAAGATACTGCCGTCGCCCTCATCACCGGCTTCGCCGAGCGCCTGTCCGAACCGCTTCTCCACCTGATCTGACCCTTGAGGAAACCCAATGTTCCAGACTGACCTCTATATCGACGGACAGTGGCGCCCCGGCGCGTCGGGCACCCGTTTCGACGTGATCAACCCGGCGACTGAGGAGGTGCTGGCCTCTGTTGCCTCGGCCGAGATTGCAGATGCCGATGCCGCGCTCGAGGCAGGCGAAGCCGCGATGAAAGACTGGGCGGCCCGCACCCCGCGCGCGCGATCCGAAGTGCTGCGCAAGGCGTGGGAGCTGATGTCGGACCGGCTGGAGGATTTCGCCCGCCTGATCACGCTTGAAAACGGCAAGGCCCGCGCCGACGCGATGGGCGAGGCTACCTATGCCGCCGAGTTTTTCCGCTGGTTCGCGGAAGAAGCCGTCCGCGCCGACGGGTTGATCACTCATGCGCCCGCCTCAGGCGCGCGGATTATTGTCCAGCACAAACCCGCAGGCCTTGCGGTTCTGGTAACGCCCTGGAACTACCCCGCCGCCATGGGCACCCGCAAGATCGCCCCCGCGCTGGCCGCCGGTTGCGCGGTGATCATCAAGCCCGCGTCCGAGACGCCGCTGACCATGCTGGCGCTGATGCCGCTTTTGGAAGAGGCGGGCGTACCGAAGGGTCTTGTCAACGTGCTGCCCTCGCGCAAGAGTGGGGCACTTGTCGATCACATGCTGCATGATCCGCGCGTTCGGGTGGTCAGCTTTACCGGCTCGACCGGAGTCGGCCGCAAACTGTTGCATTCCGCCGCCGATCAGGTGCTGAAACCGGCGATGGAATTGGGCGGCAACGCCCCGCTCATCGTCTTTGAGGATGCCGATCTGGATGTAGCCGTCGAAGGCGCGATGCTGGCCAAGATGCGTAACCTCGGCGAAGCCTGCACCGCCGCGAACCGGATCTACGTGCATGCCTCTGTGGCCGGAGCATTCACTTCGAAATTCACCGCCGCGATGGCCGCGCTGAAACTCGGCGACGGCAGCGACCCCTCGGTCGATGTCGGCCCCTTGGTCAATGCCGACACCCGCGACAAGGTCGCGGCGTTCGTGGATGACGCCATGGCCAAGGGAGCGACACTTGAACTTGGCGGCAAGGCACCGGGTGGCAAGGGGTTCTTCTACCCACCCACGGTGCTGTCAAACGTGCCAGAAACCGCCGAATGCGTGCATGACGAGATCTTCGGCCCGGTCGCCGCAATTCAAAGCTTCACGGATCAGACCGATGTCGTCGCCCGGGCCAATGCCACGGAATACGGGCTTGTCGCCTATGTCTTCACCGCAGACATGAAGCGCGGCCTGCAGGTCTGCGAGCGGCTTGACTACGGCATGGTCGGCCTAAACCGCGGCCTCGTCTCGGACCCTGCCGCCCCTTTCGGC
>NZ_JBARVQ010000219.1:0-4090 GCF_049646345.1 Albidovulum sp.
TGATGGCGACACATGGAAGGCGGTCGATCCGGATCGCGCCAAGGATTTCATGGACCGGGCGCGCGCGGCCCGCGGGGGTAAATGATGCTCGAACGCCTGCGCCGGGACCTGACGGATCTCATGCTTATTCCCGGCCTCTCGGGGTACGAAGACCGGGTCCGCGACCACATCGCCGCGCGCCTCTCGGCTCTGGGGCTCGACAGCCGCGCAGACCGGCTCGGCAACCTGATCGTCACGATCGAGGGCGATCCAAAGACCCCGTCGGTCATGGTCTTTGCGCATATGGACCAGCTGGGCTTCATCGTCCGAAAGATCGACGATGACGGGTTGATCCGGGTCGAGCGGATGGGCGGCGTGCCGGAACGCGCATTGGCGTCTCAGGCGGTGCTGTGCTGCGTTGCGGAAGGGCGCGATGTGCCCGGCATCATCATGAACAAGGCCCACCACGCAACGACACCGGACGAGAAGTACCAAGTCGTTCGCGCTCCTGACCTGCTGATCGATACCGGCCATGGGTCGAAGGCAGCCGTCGAGGCTGCGGGCATCCGCATCGGCACGCCCATCGTCTATCGCCCGAACGTGCTGCCGCTGGCCGGGAACCGCATCGCCGGCACCAGCATCGACGACCGCGCCGGCTGCGCCGTGCTTGTGGAATTGGCAGGCAAGCTGGCAAAGCGCAAATCCGGCCCGACCGTGCATCTGGTCTGGTCGGTGCTTGAGGAATTCAACCTGCGCGGCGCGGCCGTGGCGGCGCAAAACCTGAACCCCGACATCGCGATCCAGATCGACCTGATGCTGGCAAGCGACACGCCCGACTTGGCCGACCGGGGCGATATGCAGCTAGGAAAAGGGCCCGGCATCAGCCTGTATTCCTTCCACGGGCGCGGCACGCTGAACGGTGTGATCCCGCACCCCTCTGCCGTGAAGCTGATGGAAGACGCGGCGGCCCGGGCCGGGCTCAACCTGCAACGCTCCGCACAGGTCGGCGTGCTGACCGATCTGTCCTATGTCCAGCTTCTGGGCGAAGGCGTCGTCTCGATCGACGTCGGTTTCCCGATGCGGCATTCGCATTCCAGCCTTGAGGTCTGCGACCTTGCCGACCTCGCCGGGTTGGCGACACTGCTCGACACCGCGCTCGGCCGGATCGACAAGACCTTTCCCCTGACCCGCTAGAGGACCCGATGACCCATACGCTCGGTATCGACATCGGCACGTTCGAATCCAAGGGCGTCATCGTCGATCAAAAAGGTGGAATTGTCGCCACCGCGACCTCGCCGCACAAGATGATCGTGCCGCAGCCCGGCTGGGCCGAACACCGCGCTGAAGAGGATTGGTGGCACGATTTCACCGTGATCAGCCGCAAGTTGCTGGCTGACTCAGGGATCGACCCCAGAGACATCAAGGCCATCGCCACCAGCGCCATCGGCCCCTGCATGCTGCCGGTCGACGCGGATGGCGCGCCCTTGATGAACGCCGTGCTCTACGGTGTCGATAGCCGTGCCGAGGCAGAAATCGACGCGCTGAACGCCCGCATCGGTGCTGACAGGATCCTGCAGACCTGCGGCAATGCCCTGACCTCGCAATCGGTCGGCCCGAAGATCCTCTGGCTGAAGAACCACCGGCCGGAGATCTTTGCCCGCACCGCGATGATCACCACCTCGACCACCTACCTCGTCCACAAGCTGACCGGCGAATATGTCATCGACCATTACACGGCGGCCAATTTCAGTCCGCTCTATGACGCTTCGGCACGGGACTGGACGCAGGATCTTGCCCCCGACATCATCGGCACCGATCGGCTGCCGCGCCTGATGTGGTCCACCGAGATCGCGGGAACCTTGACCAGCAAGGCTGCCGCCGAGACAGGGCTGGCCGTCGGCACTCCGGTCACCTGCGGTACGATCGACGCGGCGGCGGAGGCCGTTAGCGTTGGGGTTCAGGAGCCGGGTGACATGATGGTGATGTATGGGTCCACCATCTTCATCATCGCGCTGACCGAAGGCCGGGTGAATGACCCCCGCCTCTGGTACGCCCCGTGGCTTTTTGAAGGCCAGCACGCAAGCATGGCAGGACTTTCCACAAGTGGGACGCTGACGCACTGGTTCCGCGACCAGTTCGCGCGCGAGTTGCCAAGAGAGACGGCCTTTGAAGCCCTGACGGCAGAGGCCGCTGCCGCGCCGCCCGGTGCCAACGGCCTGCTGGTGCTGCCCTACTTCATGGGCGAAAGAACCCCGATCTACGATGCCCGCGCCAAGGGGACATTCTTTGGCCTGAACCTGACCCATACGCGCGGCGACATGTTCCGCGCGCTTCTGGAAGGCATCGCAAACGGCACTGCGCATGTCATCGAGACCTTCCGCGATACCGGTCAGAAGGCGACACGCATCCTTGCCGTTGGCGGTGGCGTCAAGAACCCGGTCTGGCTGCAGGCGACCTCTGACATTGCCGCGGTGCCGCAGGTCATCAGTAAAGAATCCATCGGCGCCAGTTATGGCGACGCCTATCTGGCTGCCCTTGCCATCGGCGCGGCAAAGCCGGGCGGCATTGCCAAATGGAACCCGGCCAGAACGCGGATCGAGCCGCGGGCGCTTGACGTCTACACCCGGCAGTATGCGCTTTTCAAACGCTTGCACACCCAGACCCGCGATATCGCCCATGCACTGGATGGGGGATCATGAAACCCCTGATCGACGCGGCGCTTGGCGATCTCGCCACCGTTCTTGACGCCATCGATCCGTCTGCGATCCAATCCGCCTGCGACCGTATCGCCGAGGCCGACAAGATTGTTCTATACGGCTGTGGCCGCGAAGGTTTGCAGCTGCGGGGTCTCGCGATGCGCCTGCATCACCTTGGGCTCGCCGTCTCCATGCAGGGTGACATGGCGGCGCCACCGGTCGGGGCCGGCGACCTGCTGATTGCGTCGGCCGGTCCGGGAGAGCTGGCCACCGTCACCGCCCTGATGCGCGTCGCCCGTGATGCCGGGGCCGAGGTGCTGTTCCTGACTGCAACGCCCGGCACACCCGCCGCGGCACTGGCAAGCGAGATCCTGACGATCCCGGCGCAAACCATGGCCACCGACACCGGCATGCGGGCGCAGTCGATCCTGCCCATGGGTTCCCTCTATGAAGGCGCTATTTTTGTCCTGTTCGAAGCCATGGTGCTGAGGTTGCGCGAACAGCTTGGCATCTCGCCCGAGGCGATGCGCGCCAACCACACGAACTTGGAATGACCGATGCGGTATGAGTTGATGCGCCCGTGCCAGATTCGCGATGCCATCGCCGGAAACACGCCTGTGGTGTTGCCTATCGGTGTGCTGGAATATCATGGCGAACATCTGCCGCTTGGCATGGACACGCTGGCCGTGACGCGCATCCTCGACCGGCTGGAGGCAGAGCGCGACCTGATCATCCTTCCGCCCTTCTTCTATGGTGCCGCGAGCCATGCGGTTGCCGGTCCCCTGGGCACCGGCAACCTGCATGTCGACGCGGGCCGGATCGCGCCGCTTGCCGAAGAGATGTTCCATGCGCTACTGCGCATCGGCTTTCGCAACATCCACGGGTTGATCCATCACCAGACCGAGAATTTTGCCCAGGGCATGCCGACCGACCTCGCCTTCCGTTTCGCCGGGCGGCAGGCGGTGTTCCGCTTCCTCGAGACCGAACGCGGTGAGGGCTGGTGGGGCGATGCCGCGATGCAGGATTATTATGCGCAGCAAGCCGCGGGCGATGATCCGTTCAACTGGATCCGGATCCATCCGCTGATGACGCCGGACATCATCGAGAGCTATCCGTTCGACCATGCCGGTATCGGGGAAACTTCCCTGATGCTTGCGCTTGCGCCCGAGACCGTCGACATGGCGCGGCTTGGAGACCAGCGCCCGTGGTACGTCGAAACCGCGACCCGAGCGAATGCGGAACTGGGAGAGCGCGGAGTAGCCCTGATCCTTGAGAGGTTGCGCCTGCTGTTCGGCTGACACTATCGCGCCAGCCGACCCGCGGGGGGCCAGCCCCCCGCCCCCCGGGATATTTCCCAACAGAAGAAGGGGAAGTGGATGCTATTTCACCGCGCCGGCGGCCATGCCCTTGATGAT
>NZ_JBARVQ010000220.1:0-5210 GCF_049646345.1 Albidovulum sp.
GCACTATATGGAGCTGGCTTTGCCGGATCAGTAACCCATGCGCATGGTCACCCATGGCGATGTCGTGACGACCGCGCGGGCCGTCCGGCATCTCTGCCCCGAAGCGCGGCGGGATGAGATCCTGCGGCTTCTCGACCGCGCCCATGCGGCCGACCTGTTTCGCAAACGCACCGGAAAGCTGCACCCGTTCTGGGGCAATGGCAGTCTGCATGGGGCTATCGGTCGGGCGGCCGCGGCCGAGCCGTTCCTGTCCGACACTGGCTATCTGGAAGCCATGGCGGCCGTCATTGAAACACTTCTTGATTGGAAACATCGCAAAACTTGATAGGTCGTCGTCTTTCCAGTTCTGGTTTTGCACCCTATCTCTATCTGCTATAGATGACGCAAATCGGAGGGCGCATCATGGCCGAAACCAAAGCAAAATTTGCTCAAGTCGATCCGGTCTGGTCGCATATCTGCGAAGAGGCCCGCGCCGCCGTGCGCGATGAGCCGCTTCTGGGCGGGTTCATCCATTCCAGCATCCTGCATCATGCGACGCTGGAACGGGCGCTGGCCTACCGGTTCTCGCTGAAACTTGCCTCGGGCGAGATGAGCGAGCAGTTGCTGCGCGAAATTGCCGATGAGGCCTATACAACCGACCCGTCGCTGGGGCAGGTCGCGCGGGCCGATATCGTGGCGGTCTATGACCGTGATCCGGCCTGCCATCGGTTCATGCAGCCCCTGATGTTCTTCAAGGGGTTTCAGGCGGTGCAAGCCTATCGCATCGGCCACTGGCTGTGGAACAACGGTCGCCGCGATCTGGCCTATTTCGTGCAGATGCGGGTGAGCGAGATTTTCGGGGTCGATATCCATCCCGGTGCCCGGGTCGGGCAGGGGATCATGATCGACCATGCCCATTCCATTGTGATCGGCGAGACGGCGGTGGTGGGCGACAACGTCTCCATGCTGCATTCGGTGACGTTGGGAGGCACCGGCAAGGAGGAAGAGGACCGTCACCCGAAGATCGGTGACGGTGTCCTGATCGGCGCGGGCGCGAAGGTTCTGGGCAATATCAAGGTGGGCAATTGCAGCCGCATTGCCGCCGGGTCTGTCGTCTTGCAGGAAGTGCCGCCCTGCAAGACCGTCGCCGGGGTGCCCGCGCGCATCGTCGGAGAGGCGGGCTGCGATCAGCCGGCCCTGAGCATGGATCAGGTGATTACGGGCTCCGAATAGGGCTGGTCTCTGCGACGGCGTTGTTTTTGATCACATCGTTAGATACTTTTGGTTTGGTTGAACCTTTTGCAGCCATTGCCGCCCGAGTAACGCAAGTCCGACGGGACGGTCGGACGCGCACCCGGCGCGTCGCGCTTGTTTTCGGGTGAACGGGGCTTGTTGCGAACGTCCGCCCTCGTGCCGCAAAGCGGACCGATGCGGTATGCCTGAGTGCGCCCAATCATTCATGATACCGCGACCTGCGAAAAAACCGCGCCCGATATCCGAGGATTGGCTTTTGCGGGGGCAGACACGGTGAACGGCCCGCTCTGGCCTCAGAAACTCTCCCACACATTCCGGCCGGTCGCATCCAGCCGTTCGGGCGAAGAAAAGAGCGATATGGTCATCGTCGCCCACCATGCGCCATTGCCCACCGGTTCCAGAATGCCAGCCTCCAGCTCATCGCGGATCGCGAATTCCGGGAGCCAGCTGACCCCGCCCCCCGCCAAAGTGCGGCGCTTCAGGGCCTCTGCCAGCGCATCCATATACCGGGTCGAAAGCGGCGGTGTGCGGTCGCCGATGGTCTGGTCAACCACGGTCCCAAGAAAGGTATTCGGATCGTAGGAGAGATAGGGGATCACCATGCTGCCACCGCCATCAAGGCTCCAGCCGTTCCGCCGCCTTGCCCCGGCCTCGGCCACCGGGATCAACTGTTCGGTGGCGATGTCCTTCCGGACAAAGCGCGTCTCATCAAGGATCGGCGCCAC
Source organism: Albidovulum sp. (assembly GCF_049646345.1). Classification (GTDB taxonomy): domain Bacteria; phylum Pseudomonadota; class Alphaproteobacteria; order Rhodobacterales; family Rhodobacteraceae; genus Albidovulum. Next base: position 1,959 of record NZ_JBARVQ010000220.1, read on the forward strand.
ATCCTGATGCCGGTAATACAGCAGGAACTCGCAAGCCCCCTCGTTCAGAAGCTGGCAGCAGGTCGACAGACTATCCGAAATCACCCGGATGCGCAGCTCGGGATGGTGGCGTTCCAGTTCGGCGATGCGGGGTGAGAGGAAATTGACCGAAATCGTGTGAAGGGCCGCGAAGCGCTGGAACGTTGCATTGCCACGCGCCTGTTCGCGGATCGCCTGCCGCGCATCGGTGACCGTGGCGATGGTTTCCTGCGCGATGGGCAGGAACTGCCGCCCGGCATCCGAGAGCTGTACCGGATAGGTGGCCCGGTCGATCAGCGGCACACCGATCCAGTTTTCCAGCGATTTGATGCGGCGGGAGAAGGCCGATTGGGTGATGTTCCGCTCTTCCGCGGCACGAGTGAAGTTCAGCGTGCGCCCCAGACAGACGAAATCGCGCAGCCAGTTGATGTCCATCTTCGTCCCTTTCGGCCGCTAAGACCCCGAAAAACCGCAATCATGCGGGATTGGAATAGTTTGATGACATGTTTGAATTGGCGCGGGCTGACGTCAAGGGCCTAGGCTTCCCTTGGGTCCCGCCGCATCGCGGCCATGAGAAACCCCGCAATTCAAAGAATGAGGGCCGCGAACGGCCCCGCACCCAGCAACAAGGAGAGAGACATGAAGAAAACCTGGAAGGGAATGGCGACGGCCTCGGTCATCGCAATGGCGGCAGCCCTGCCGGCGGCAGCCGAAACCACGATCCGCCTGTCCACCTACGTGAACGAGGCCGATATCCGCTACGATGGCTTCGTCCATTTCGCCGAACTGGTCGCTGAAAAGACCGGCGGCAGCGTGAAGGTGGAAATCTTCCCGTCGGCCACGCTCCACGGCTGGTCCGAAGGCGTTGATGCCGTTCAGGGCGGCGTGTCGGACATGAGCTGGATCCCGGCCGATGAACGGCTGCCCTGCTACCGGGTGACATCGCTTTACCCGACAGCCGTCAACCTTGACGGCCAGATCGAGATGGATGCGGCCTATGCCGCGCTGGTCAAGGATGAGGCCGCGAATGTGAACCTCGTCCCGGTCTTCAACTCCAACTATTCCTACGATCAGGAATGGTGGTTCGAGGAACCGATCGCCGATCTTGGCGATCTTCAGGGCAAGCAGGTCCGCTCCATCGGCCCGCTTGTCAGCATGATGATCGAAACCTGGGGCGGTGCGCCGGTCTTTGTTGCACCGAAGGAAGTGTTCCAGTCCGCCGAGCGCGGCGTCGTTGACGGCATCAATATGGGGGTTGCGACCTATTCCAGCTGGAAGCTCTGGGATGTGATGCCCTACATGGTCAATGCGAGCCTTTTCTACGGCAATATCCAGTACATGATGAACAAGGAAAAGTTCGACGCGATGAGCGCGGATGAACAATCCGCCGTCATGGCCGCTGCCAAGGAAACCGAGGAATGGCTGAAGCCGCGTTATGAGGACTGGGTCGACCTGCGCGTCGGCACGGCGGTACTGCGCGGCGGCGGTCAGGCCGTTTCCATCAGCCAGGACCAGCGCATGGCGCTGATCGATGGAGTGCAGGGCAAATGGGACGAAGAGGTCAACGCGGCCTGCGGTCAGGAAATGGCCGACAGCATCCGCGCGCTCTTTGCCCAGCACGCACCCTGATCTGCCAGGCATGCTCCGGTCCGATAGCGGGCCGGGGCAACTTCCGGGGGAGGCTTTCATGGAAACGGGACTGGACCGGCTGATTGGCCGGATTGAAAAGGCCGTGGTCTGGCTGACCGGGGCGGGGGCGGCGATCGTCCTGATCCAGATGTGCTGGATCACCTACGGGGTCTTCACGCGCTACGCGCTGGGGCGGCCCGACAGGATGGTGACCGAGGCGACGGCCCTGCTGCTGTTTCCGGTGGCATTCGCGGGGCTCGCCTATGCCTTGCGGGAAGATTCCTACCCCAAGGTCACGATGCTGACCGATCACCTCGCACCGCGCCTGCGCAAGGTGGCAGAGGTTTTCAACTACCTGATCATGCTGGGTGTCGGCGGCTTCTTTTCGCTGGCGGGCATCAGCGCGACCGTCCGGTCGTTCAATTCCGGCGCCTCGTCGGAAATCCTTCTGTGGCCGCGCTGGATCTTCTGGGCGCCGGGCGCGTTCGCGCTCTGCCTATTCACCTTCTATGCGGCCCTGCGGCTGGTCCGCATTCTGAAAACCCCGGCGGAGGGCTGAGACATGGAATGGTATCACGTCGGTCTCGGCCTTCTGGGGCTCCTCATGTTTTTCATCGCGGTCGGATTGCCGATCCCCTTCGCGCTAGCCGCCGCCTCGCTGCCGTTTCTGTGGAACATCCAAGGCTTTGATACGTCGGTCGTTTCGGCTGAGCTGAAGCTCTGGGGGGTCTGGATCGACTATATCCTGCTGGCGGTGCCTCTGTTCGTCTTTCTCGGTGAACTCATAGGGAAAAGCCGGATCGGGCCGAACCTTTACCAGTTCCTGCATCAGGGCGTGCGGATCCGGGGATCGGCCGCCTATGGCTCCATCGGGGCCTGCGCGGGCTTCGGCGCGGTCTGCGGGTCCTCCATGGTCGGTGCGCTGACCATTGGCGGCGTGGCTTTGCCCGAAATGCTGCGGCTTGGTTATGGCAAGCGCCTCTCGTCGGGGGTTCTGGCCGCCGGTGGCACGCTCAGCGTGCTGATCCCGCCCAGCCTGATCCTTCTCTTCTACGGTATCGTCACCGACCAGAGCATTGGCGATCTTTTCATCGCGGGCGTCATTCCGGGGCTGATCCTCGTCTCCAGCTTCTGCGTTGTCGTCATCATCTGGGGGATGCTGCGGCCCGGCGACATTCCCGACCGGGAAGAGGCGGTCAAGATGACCCTTTTCCAGATCGCGGCCACGGTCGGGCCCATCGCGCTGATCGGTCTGGTCATCACCGTCGCCATCTATGCCGGTATTGCCACTCCGACCGAAGCCGCCGCCGTCGCCGCGCTGTTGACCGTGATCCTCGCCTTCACCGTGGGGGGACTCGACTGGCGGGGCTTCGTCGATTCGCTTTTCTCCACCATGCGGACGATGGGCTATCTCGGGCTGCTTCTTTCGGCGGGCGTCCTCTTTGGCTTCGTCCTGACCTATTACCGGGTGCCGCAGCAATTCACCGAATTGTTCCTCTCGTTCGATCTTTCGCCCTACACGGTGCTGGCCATCGTCATCGTCTTCTACATCGCCCTTGGCATGTTCCTTGAGCCCGTCTCGATGACCTTCATCACGCTGCCCAC
>NZ_JBARVQ010000221.1:0-4465 GCF_049646345.1 Albidovulum sp.
GGCTCCTGACCGCGCCGCTTTGGTACATGGCGGCGCGGATCGTCACCGCGATCAATCCCAATATCCACAATGTCATGACCGTCCGGCTGCGGCACACGCCGATGAGCCTGCTGCGGTTCGGAAAGGCCGGGCGGTATGTTTGACCAGAGCGCGTCTCTCGACAGCATTCTGTCCGACCGCGCTAAACGCGCGCGTCCGGCCGATCCGCAACTCTACACCCATCTGCCCTATACGATGGAAGTGGCCGATGACGTGGTCCGCACCCGCGAAAACGCCCTCATGGCGTCTTTCGAAGTGACCGGCATCGACGGGCTTACCGGCGATCCGCGCCGGATCGTGGTCTTGCGCGACCAGATCGCCCGGCTGCTTTCCGGGCTCGATGAGCGCTTCAGCTTCTATATCCATCGCCTGACGCGACCTGCGACACTCGGTACAAAGAAGATCCTCGGGTCGTCGTTTGCCGCCGATGTCGATCGTGCATGGCGCGCACATCTGTCCGGCGAACACCTGCTGGAATTCGTGACGGTGGTGACGGTGGTGCGCACCGCCGAGACGGGCTTGCGGGTGCCATTCTTTGCCAAAGCTGCCAAACGGCTCTTCCGCGAAGACACAGAAACCCGTCTTGCCAACCTCCGCGAAGTGACCGGCATTCTCAAATCCGCCATCGGACGTCCGGTGCGCGATCTCCTGATCTCGGACGGTTCACTCATCGGCTTTTATGCCGCGCTCACCAACGGCGTGCTGGCGCCGGAGCCGCGCGGCGCGCTCAGCCTCATCAGCGAGGATGCCGCGGTCTCGGGTCTGGAATTCGACCGGGGCACGATCCGCATCATCGACGGGCCGGGGGCAGGGCGCTATGCCGCCGTGCTCTACGTCTCGAAACTCTCACAATCGACGCTGCCGGGCATGCTTGACGGGCTCGATTGCGCGGCCAACCTCATCGTTACGCATGCCTTCACCCCGATCGACCGCACGGTGATCACTGAACGCGGGCTGAACCGGCTCGCCCAGATGCATGCGGCGTCGGAACTCGCGGGCACAATCGAAGGTCAGCTCATAGAGGCCGTCGATGACCTTAAAAGCGGACGTCTCGGGTTTGGCGAACACCAGCTCACGATCACGGTCTTTGCCGAGAGCCAGAAGGCGCTCGATGCCGAAGTATCGCGGCTTCGGGGCCTCGCCCTGCAAAGCGATGTCCGGCTCGAACGCGACCGCCATGCGACCGAGGCGAGTTTCTTCGCCATGCATCCCGGCAATATGGACTATCGCTGCCGCAAGGCGACGGTTTCCACGAACAACTTCGCCGATCTTGCCGCGCTCCATATGGCCGATGAGGGGCTTACGTCCGACAAACTGCCCTGGGCGACGCCGATCACCGTCTTCCAGACCGCACAGGGCTCTGTCCATCGGTTCTCATTCCATGAACCGGGCAATCCGCAAGACGAACCGACCGTCGGGCATTCGCTCGTGCTTGGCCCCTCCGGCGGCGGCAAGACAAGCACAGTCGGGTTTCTTCTGGCGCAAGCCATGCGCGCAAAGGCCCGCATCATCGTCTTCGACAAGGATCAGGGCCTGAAGATGGCCGTCGATGCGCTCGGGGGTCGTTACGCGCCAATCCGCGCGGGGCAGGGGACAGGGCTCAATCCCTTGCTGACTGAAACCGGCGACCGGGGACAGGCGTTCCTCATGGACTGGCTGACGGCTCTTCTCGAACGAAGCGGGCAGGGGCTGACGCCTATCCAGGCCACGGCTTTGCAGCGCGCGGTCGCCCAGAACGCGACGGCCCCGGAAGAACTGCGCAATTTCCGCGAGTTCGTCTCGCTGATCGGTGACGTGAACGATGACCGTGCGCTGGCGCTCAAGCTCGCCGAATGGGGGCCGGGCAGCCGTTACGGCTGGGTCTTCGGCCCGGCGGATCGTCCGGTTGTCGATTTCTCCACCCATGATGTGACAGCACTCGATCTGACCGAACTTCTCGACCTTTCGACCGAACGCACCGCGATCCTCTCTTATCTCTTCCGCCGCATCGAAATGCTGATGGAGGAAAAGCGTCCGACGCTTCTGGTGATCGACGAGGCCTGGAAGGTGCTTGACGATCAGTATTTCGCGACGCGGCTGAAGAACTGGCTCGTGACGGCGCGCAAGCAGAATGTCGTCGTGGTGATGATGACGCAGTTCCCAAGCCAGATCCTGGAAAGCCGCGCACGCGCCATCTTCGAGGGCCTGCCGAACCAGCTCATCTTTGCGAACCCGGCGGCCGAAGAGGCCGATTACGATCACCTGTCGCTCACGGAAAACGAACTTGAATTCGTGCTGACGGGCAATCCCGCCCGGCGCATGGCGCTCTGGCGGAACCCTCGTGGCGGAACGCTTCTCGATGTCGATCTGGGGCCCCTCGGACCGATGCTGACGGTTCTTGGCGGCGGCAAGGCCGGTCAGAGGGCCTTCGGCGCGGATTACGAGAGCCGTCCGCAGTTCTGGAAAACCACCGATCAGGAATAACCCAATGAAATCAATATATTACATAACTAAGCTTATCGGACTTTTGTCGCTGGCCTTTCTTGCGGCCTGCGAAACCCCCTCATTGCGCACGAACTGCTGGTCGAAAGCGCCGCAGGTTACGCGCGGATATTCGGGGGGATCGTGCTGATGCGCAAGACCGCACTGGCCCTCGCTTTGACCTCAGCCGCCTCGGCCGCGCTGGCACAGGGCGTGCCGGTCGTCGATGCGAAAGGCATCGCTAAAGGCGCGGCGGTTCTGGGTGAGAAAAAGGCGCTGACGGCGGCCGAGCAAGCGGAGAATGCGAAGCGCGCCAATATTACGACGATCCGTCAAGACCAGCTCGACGCCATCGACTCCGTGCTTTCAACGGTGACAGGCGCGAGCGCCGCCACAGGGTCAATCGAGACATTGGCAAGCGCGCAGGCGACGAATGTCTACGCGATCGACGACAACAACCCTTACGCCGACCGGCTGTTCGGCGATGCGCGCGTGACCATCGAACAGATGATCATTGCCACGGCCCAGAAGTATGGCGGCCACCCTGCCCTTGCAAAGGCGGGCATCAACCCGATGGAGTTCCGCTGCTGGTTCCAGGCGCTGGTAAAGCAGGAAAGCAATTTCTCCATCGGTGCGCGCTCGCCGAAAGCCGCCTACGGGCTGACGCAGATCATCCCCGGCACCGCCCAGGGGCTCGGCATTTATCCTGCCTATTACGACGATCCCTATCTGCAACTCGACGGTGGCGCGCGGTATCTGCTGCAACAACTTTCCAAGTTCGGCTCAATGCCGCTGGCGCTTGCCGCCTACAATGCCGGGCCGGGTGCGGTGCAGAAATACGGTGGCATTCCGCCCTATCAGGAGACACAGGACTACGTCGTAAAGATCACCGGCTACTACAACCGCTATGCGGCCCGGGTCTCTGGCGTCGATACCGAGGGCACGTTTGATCCGCGCGATATGGTGATTGCCGAGGCGAGCAACCAGGCGGATGCGGGCCTGCATTACGGGGTTCATGCCTCGACGCAGATCACGCAATCGCTGACGCGGCTTCGGGAAATCGCGACCCGGGTTCCGGCCACGGCCTCGGCCAAGGAGGCGATGGATCTCAATGCTTATGCCCGCGTGGAAGCGGCCCGTATCGCATGGATGGTGCAGCGTCTGAAAGCCGCCCGCGCCCAGGTCGAACACGCGCGTTACGCGCTTCTTCTGCAAGCCTATGCACAAGATCAAACATTCCTTCAGGTGAGGTTCAATCCATGAAACAGCTTCTTATTTCCGCCGCCCTTGTCCTCGGTCTCGGTGCCGGTGCTTCCCACGCCCAGGGCGTTCCGACCACGGACGTCAAGAACCTCGCCCAGCTCGTGCAGATGCTGACCGAGGCGCAGGCACAGTTGAAGGAACAGATCCTGCAGAACGTGAAACTTGACGATCAGACGCTGAAGCTGATCCAGCAGGTCCAGACGCTTCAGGCGCAATACGATGCGCTGACCAAGGGGCTGTCGCTTGCCCAGCTCAATATCGACCCGAAGACATGGCTCAAGGGCGTCATTCCGACCTGGGGCGATCTGACAACCTCGCTCACAAGCGCGCAATCGGGCAACTGGGGCTCGGTCACAAGCTCGGGCAAAGTCGGATCGACGCCTGCCGGAACCTTCGTGGATGATCTTTTCAAATCGGCAGGTCTGACCAGCGCCGATGTATCGGCGCTGACCTCAAGCACCGACCCTTCGGCGGCCCGTATCGGCACCTCGGCCAATACGAGTGCGTTTCTGTCGGTCGCGGCGCAGGAAGCTGCGCAAGGGGCCTCGGACAGTCTCGGCCGCCTCGACGGGGTCGCGCAACAGATCGAGACGACAAACAACCTGAAGGAAGCCATTGACCTCAACACCGCCGCGACGGTTGAATTGGGTGTGGCCCTTGCGAACATCTGGGCGGCTGAATCCGTGCAGATCGTCGGCATGGG
>NZ_JBARVQ010000222.1:0-4397 GCF_049646345.1 Albidovulum sp.
GAGCAATTCACCGAAGTGACTTTCGCCAGCGATCAGCCAGAGGGCACGCTTCTGACCGCCACGATCACCGGCCATAATGGCACCAGCCTGACCGCCTGACCTTCTTCTGTTCAAAAATACTCTCAGGGGGTCCGGGGGGCAGACGCCCCCCGGCTTCGCCTCACGCCACGAGCGCAGCGCGGGTCCTGCCGATCATCAGCGCGGCCTCTGCTGCCTCGCGGCCCTTCTGAACGAAATGCGCGCGGTAAATGGCGTTATGATGGTCAGTTTCCTGATACTGGTGCGGCGTTAGCGACACCGAGAGAACCGGCACCCCGGTATCGAGGCCCGCGCGCATTAGCCCGTCCACCACGGCCTGCGCCACGAAGTCATGCCGGTAGATGCCGCCATCGACGACGAAGGCGGCACAGACCACCGCCGCGTAGCGGCCCGAGGCGGCAAGGTCGCGCGCAAGAAGCGGCATCTCGAAAGCGCCGGGAACGTCGAACACCTCGATCTGGCCTGCGGGAATCACCTCCCGGAACCCGACCAGCGCCTGATCGACAATATCGGCATGCCAATTGGCCTTGATGAAAGCAAAAAGGGTGTGTGTCATCTTCGTGATCTCCTTTTCTCAAGCGACACGTCACCCAAGGCGATCACGGGCGAAAACCGCCCCTCGGGGCGGTTCGCGCACGTTCTCTTCCATCCGGACTGTCACCGTCGGCCCCGGCCTCTCACCGGATCTGCTGACCCCCGAAGCAAATCCGGGGCGCTCGCGGGCTCGGGGTTTCCCCCATACCGCCGGTGGGGAATTGCACCCCGCCCTGAGAACGGCGGCAGGGTGGCAGAGGAACGGACCGCAGAAAAGGGCATTGCGACCAGTTCGCCACAAAGATCGAGGGTGAGCCCGAATGACACCCGGAACAGCCGCCGACTCACATCCATTATGCCGAGATCCAGCGGCGATCCTCCCCCGCGCCGCAAGCGCCGCGATCCGGATCAGGCTGAGGCCCCCCCCGGCCAAATGCCCGCCCGGCCTTAGCGCAACCAACACCACCGGATCTCCAGCGGTGGCGCTGCCGTCAACGCGGAGAAACCCTCCTCCGTCTGAACAACAAGCCGCCCCATCCGCCAATCTGCCGAGTGAACCGTCTCAGGTGTCGCAGGGTCCAGTGGACCGTAAGCCGAAGCGGCCTTCCGCAGCGAAGCGCATGAGACGTGAAAGGATGCGGGGCACACGGTTCGGCAGACGGAATGGCCGGAACCATACCCTGCATCGGCGATGCGGGGTCAACGATTGCCTGAGGTTGCCAGGGCAAGTCAAGCGTCTCGGGCTGTCGATCTTCCGGGGCAGGGGTAGCAAAACATCCGCCGTCGTTCAAAGCCGCACGCCTGTCCGTTGGATGCTGACGTCAGACAGGGTGCGCTTCAATGGTGAGACTGGGTTAAAGCGTTTCGGGTTTTCGTTGAGATAACAAGTATCAGAATTCGAGCGAAAAAGTTTCGAAAGCTGATTCAATGTAAACCCGAAACGCTATAGGCGCGGAATCTCAGCAGCCGATTTCCCGCGCGCGTGCCACTGCGGCGCTCAGACCCTCTGCGATGACCCCTGCGATGCCAGCCTGCTCCATCGCGACCAGTCCCGCTGCTGTCGTGCCCGCATAGTCGACCATCGCCTGTACTTCGTCGGCTGGGCTTGGCGCGCCCTGACCCAGCATATGGCCACCCGACAGGAACAACTGACGGATGGCGCGTTCTGCAATCTCAGGTGCGATGCCTTCGGCCACGGCGAAGCGGATCATGCAATCGGCATAGAGTGCCACAAAACCCGGCACCGGCCCGGTCATCGCGGTGAAGTGGTCTAACTGGGCCTCGTCCGTCAGTTCATCTGTCTGGCCGACAGCGGCAAAGAGCGCGCGGACCGTCTCGCGGTCGGCATCGGGAACAGCCGTTGAAGCGATCCACGGCGAATAGGCCAGCCTTTCCGCTGCCGCCGGGCTCGACATTGCCCGCACGATCCTTGCCGCCCCCGTCTCTGCCGCGATCCGGTCGCGGGTGATGCCGGCCATGACCGACACGACCAGCCGGTCGGGCGCATGGATACCGACCTGCCCGAACCCGGCGGGTGGCACCGACAGCAGTACCGTATCGCAGGCATCGGCCAGCGCCAGATTGTCACGCGTCACGGTGATGCCGGGCCAGTCGGCTAATGCCTCCGCCCGCCCCGACCGGGCCGAGATCCACAAGGCCTCCGGCGCAATCGCTCCTGCCGCCAGCAGCCCCCGCGCGATCGCGCTTCCCAACTGCCCGTTGCCGCCGACGATGCCCAATGTGCCTGCGATCCTCATGTCTCCGTCCTCTTCCTGCGCATCTCCATCTGGCCCAGCCGCACATGCCGCAGCACCTCGATCAGCATCGCCGTCATCAATCCCATGGAGAGAAGCCCGTTTGCCGCCGCCATGCCCCCCAGAAGCCGCCAGTCGACCGGCAACAGGATGTCGCCGAAGCCAAGCGTGGTGAAGGCCACGAGCGCGAAATAGACAGAGGCCTCCATCGTCACGAAGATACCAAGCGCGCGGAACGCGAAGGCCCAGACCCAGACCCCCGCCGTCACCGTGCCCAGCACCCAGACAACGGTCAGCGACAGCACCAGCGCCAGTTTCGGCCGGTGCGGTTCCTGCATCAGCCAGCCACGCGTCCGGTTCAGCACAACCTCCAGCGCCCAGAAGGCGAGCCCCGCGATCAGGATCGTCAGCAGGATCAATGCAGTCCCAAGGCCAATCTGGATCAGCATCTGTCGTCTCTCTCCGGTCCTGCCCCGTCTTCCTGTCGGTACAGTGTCGGGACGGATGCCATACAGATGCCATACGCCCGGCAGACGGACAATGGCGCGCCTGACCGGCACATCTGGACTCGGGCCCATACCTCGCCTATCTCTTCCCGACCATGGCCGAGAAATCAGACCCCAACTACAAGGTGATCGCCGAAAACCGCCGTGCGCGGTTCGATTACTTCATCGAGAGCGATCTCGAGGTCGGTATCATTTTGACCGGGTCCGAGGTGAAATCGCTGCGCACCGGCCAGTCCAATATCGCCGACAGCTATGCTTCGGTCGAGAATGGTGAACTGTGGCTGATCAACGGCTATATCGCGCCTTACAAACAGGCTGGTATCTTTGGGCATGAAGAGCGTGCGCGACGCAAGCTCTTGGTCTCAAAGCGGGAATTGTCGCGCCTCTGGCAGGCGGTTGGGCGCGAGGGCATGACGCTGGTGCCGCTGGTCATGTATTTCAACCATCGCGGCATCGTGAAGCTGAAGATCGGCGTGGCCAAAGGCAAGAAGGCGCATGACAAGCGCGAAACCAGCGCCAAACGCGACTGGGGCCGACAGAAACAGCGGCTCTTGAAACAGGGATAACGTCTTGCACCCGCCCGCTTCGCCCGGATAATGCTGGGACATCCATCACAGGGGGCTGCCATGTCCGGGGACGATCCGAAAACGCTGGTGTCGACAGACTGGCTTCAGGCCCATCTGAAGGACCCCGACCTGCGCATCCTCGATGCCTCATGGTTCATGCCGGGCAGTGGCCGTGATGCGAAGGCAGAGTATCAGGCCGCCCATATCCCCGGCGCGCGCTTCTTTGATATCGACGAGATTTCCGACCAGCGCTCTGACCTGCCGCATATGGCGCCGCCGCCGGAAAAATTCGTCAGCCGCATGCGGGCGATGGGGGTGGGCGACGGCCATCAGGTCGTGGTCTATGACGGGTCGGGCCTGTTCTCGGCCGCCCGGGTCTGGTGGAATTTCCGCCTGATGGGCAAGACCGATATCGGGGTTCTGGATGGCGGGTTCCCGAAATGGCAGGCCGAAGGGCGACCGGTGGAGGATATGCCCCCGGTCCTGCGCGATCGCCACATCACCGTCAGCCGTCAGGCGCATCTGGTGAAGGATGTCACGCAAGTCGCCGCCGCTTCCAAGCTGGGTGATTACGAGATCATCGATGCCCGTGGCGCCCCCCGTTTCAAGGGGGAAGAGGACGAGCCGCGCAAGGGGCTCCGCGCCGGGCATATCCCGAATTCGAAAAACGTCCCCTTCCGCGCCGTGCTGAATGGCGACAATACGATGAAGTCCCCGGACGCGCTGAAGAAGGTCTTCGCTGATGCCGGTGTCGATCTGACGAAACCCGCGATCACCACCTGCGGCTCGGGCGTCACCGCCGCGATCCTCTCGCTTGCGATGGAGCGTATCGGCAAGCACGATCACGCGCTTTATGACGGGTCCTGGGCCGAATGGGGCATGTATGGCGATCTGAAGGTCGCCACCGGATAACCGAGGAGCAACGCCATGCTGGGCAACCTGAAACCGCAAGCCGCGGACAAGATCCTGATGCTGATCGGTCAGTACAAGGCCGACCC
>NZ_JBARVQ010000223.1:0-3022 GCF_049646345.1 Albidovulum sp.
CGTCGCACTTTCCATGTCAAGCGCGATGGCGCGGGACTGGCTGAGCCGCTGCACCGGGCCGGTCTGGTCGCGGAGTTCCCAGTTGCGGTTGTCGACGGTGGCAACGGTGCCGGTCCGCATGATGCGCTTCAGCTCGAACCCCTCAATCTCCGAAACCTCGGTGACGGCTTCCTGCAGCGCGATCTGGATCTCGGCCAGTGCCGGCACCGGCACCCAGACCGGCAGATCGTCATCCAGCACCTTGTCTTCGCGCAGGTAAGCATGGGCCAGGACGAAATCGCCAAGCGACTGGCTGTTCCTGAGGCCTGCGCAATGGCCGACCATCAGCCAGGCATGTGGGCGCAGGACCGCGATATGATCGGTCGCGGTTTTGGCATTTGAAGGGCCGACACCGATATTGACCAACGTGATCCCCTGCCCGCCGCGCCGCTTCAGGTGATAGGTCGGCATCTGCGGCAGCTTTGGTAATTGCGGGATATCGCCATCCTCGACCGTGATCTCATGGTTTCCCGGCGCGACGAAGGCAGTATAGCCCGAAGCGGGATCGGCCAGCGCCTTGCGGGCGAAGGCCTCGAACTCATCTACATAGAACTGGTAGTTGGTGAACAGGACATGGTTCTGGAAATGCACCGGATCGGTCGCGGTGTAATGGGACAGGCGGGCCAGCGAATAATCCACACGCTGTGCGGTAAAGGGGGCGAGATGCCCGGAACCGTCAGCATTGGGGGCCGCCGTGCCATTGACGATGTCGTCGTTCGTGGTCGCCAGATCGGGCACGTCGAAGACATCGCGCAAGGGAAAGTCGAGCACGCCTTCCTGCGGGATCGAAACCGCAGGGTTCGACGCCACGGCGAAATGGACCGGGATCGGCGTGGCACTGGGCCCGACGATGACCGGCACGCCGTGGTTCTGGATCAGAAGACCGAGCTGCTGAACAAGGTAGTTCCGGAACAGATCCGGCCGGGTGATCGTCGCGGTATAGGTGCCGGGGATTGCGACATGTCCATAGCTAAGGCGGCTGTCGGCCTTGGCATGGCTTGTCGTGGTGATCCGCACCTCGGGGTAGAAGGCGCGGACCCTTGCCTTGGGGCGTATGCCCGCAACGGTTTCGCTGAACTTGTCGAACAGGAACCGCGTCGCCTGGGTGTAAAGCGCCTCAAGCCGCGAGACGGCGGCCTCGGCATCTGTAAAGGCCTCGGGCGCTGCGACCTGCGGCATCAGGATCGGCATTTCGCCTTGTGCGTTCATGAATGCTGCTCCGCTGAAAATGGTCGCGAAGCCTTGCCCGCTTGGCGCATCCTTGGCCGGGTCGCGTGCCGGCAGGATGTGATCGGATCAGATGTGGTGGGCTGGCTTCGTTCTGACATGCCGAAATCTGCCAGATCGACCGAGGCCCCGCAAGGCCGGACCGCAGGGGGTGGTGGGTTGAAACCCACCTTACGGGCAGAAACGGCAGCTACCCGCCAAGCCCCAAAGCGGCAAAGCCTCGTGCCGAGAGGCGCGCATGCAGCGCTTCGGCCTTGGCCGCGAGTGCTGCATCATGTGCATCCGGTGCGCGTTCGCTGACCGGGCGCAGTTCCTGCGGCATGTCGGGTGTCACGCCGATCCGCTGCGCAACGGCCTGCCAGACGACCGGATCAGCGCTCAGCGCCTCGTAGGGCACGAAGGTCACGTTGTCTGCCGCAGCCTCAACCGGGTCGAGCGCCGAATAGGCCGATATCCAGGCGCGCAGCCAGTAATCCATGCTGCCGGGATCGCCCTCGGGCCGCGCGTCAAACAGGAAGGGCCGATGCGTCGCGCCGAATTCGTGGTGGCCGAGCCAAGTCATGTAGTCGCGGATGAACGGATCGGCTTCGAGAAAGCGCCTGTGCTGGCCCAGAAGGCTCGCCGCATGGTCAAGCGGACGGCGGAGCGGCACGAGGAATTCGGCCTTGGGCATCGCCTTGGCCAGCGTGCCCAGCCGGAGGATGTTGTTGTTGTTCTTCGAGACATAGCGGGTCTTGCCGGTCTTTTTCAGCACCAGCCGGATCAGGTCGCGGTAACCTGCGATCAGATCGGCATCGGGCCTGTGCACCTTAAGACCGTCCTCGCCGATATAGGACTTGCCGTCGAAAATGCGCCAATAGACCTCATCCAAAGCCTCGGGGCTTTGGGTGTCGACCTCGATCCCGTCGCCATGGGCGCGCTCGGCCTTTACCCCCGGCTTTGACCCCTTGCGGCTGAGTTTGGCCCAGAGGTTCGGGGCCAGCACGAAGGGCATATCGGCATAGGTGAGCGAGCCGAATTCGCCGGTGCGGTGAATCTCGCTCATCAGGATCGTCGTGCCCGCGCGGGCAAGGCCGGTGACGAAGACGTGGCGGCCGGTATCTTTGGGCGCTGTCTTCAGATGCATGCCGCGTTCAATGTCGTGCATCATCTCGGCCGTCGCCGGTGCGGCCAGCGCCAGCCGGTGCAGGATGCGGTCAAGCGCGGAATAGTCAGCCACGGATCACCTTGAGCCGGACCCAGATATAGGCAATCGAGACGACGCAGAGGACGATGATCACGACAGGACGCAGAAGCGCGTCACCCCAGGCAGCCATGCCACCGGGAAAGACCAGCCCCAGAAGTGCCACCGGCGCGAGCGCCAGCATGAGCATCACGAAGAACTGGATTGATCCTTTGCCGATTACCCAGGAATAGGAGGGCAGGATCTTTTCCTTCCAGTGATCCGAGATGCGCTTGCTTTTCAGCACCCGGCCGGATTTCTGCGCGGTCGCCGTGACCTTGCGGATCACCGGCAAGAGCGGCAGGCGAAGAAAAGCCTCGCTGGCGAGGACGCCGGCGAGGAGGACAAAAAGCCAGATCATGTTATTCAGCGGGCTCGCTGTTGCCCGAATCCTTTGCCGCTTTCGCCTTGCGGTTCTTCATCATCCGCTTGATCGGGTAGTAAAGGACCGCCACGATGGCGAGGAAGATGGACCCCAATACGCCAAGAACCGCAGCAATTGCGCCAGCGCCGACGCCGGGACCGATATAGGCC
>NZ_JBARVQ010000224.1:0-2302 GCF_049646345.1 Albidovulum sp.
CTGTGTTGCAAGCACGGGATGTCGGAGGGTACCTTCTACAACTGGAAGGCCAAATTCGGCGGCAGGACGGTGTCGGAGGCCAAGCGGCTAAAGGCGCTCGAGGATGAGAACGCCAAGCTGAAGAAGCTGCTGGCCGAACAGATGCTGGATCTGGCTGCAATGAAGGATCTGGTTTCAAAAAAGTGGTAGGGCCCGCCGTGAAGCGCGAAGCCGTCGCGTATCTTCAGGCCGAGCATGGCCTGTCGAAGCGTCGGGCCTGCCACATCGTCGGCGCGGATCGCAGGATGATCCGCTATCGATCTCAGCGTGCGCCGGACACAGTGCTGCGCGGTCGGCTACGGGACCTGGCCAACAAGCGCCGGCGGTTCGGTTGCCGGCGGCTCTTCGTGCTGCTGCGCCGCGAAGGCGAGCCTTCTGGGATCAGCCGGATCTATCGGCTCTACCGCTCGGAAGGGCTGACGGTGCGCCAGCGAAAGGCCCGGCGCAAGGCGGTCGGAACACGGGCGCCATTCCTGGTCGAGGCGCGCCCCAATGCGCGCCCCTCTCGGCAGATTTGCATTGCAAATCGCCTGTCGGGCAATGGGATCTCTGGATGTCGTCCATGATCAGTTCGCCAACGGCCAGCGCTTCCGTGTTCTCAACGTGGTCGACGACGTCACACGTGAATGCCTGGCTGCGATCCCTGACACCTCGATATCAGGGCACCGCGTGGCGCGTGAGCTGACGGCCCTGATCGAGCGCCGCGGAAGGCCTGGGATGATTGTGAGCGACAATGGCACTGAGCTGACCAGTAACGCGATCCTACGATGGTGCTCCGGGCACCGGATCGAATGGCATTACATCGCGCCGGGCAAGCCAATGCAGAACGGTTTCGTTGAAAGCTTCAACGGGCGGATGCGCGATGAGCTGCTCAGCGAGACCATGTTCCGCAACCTGGCACATGCGCGGATCGTGATCGCTGCCTGGGCCGCGGACTACAACACCGAGCGTCCCCATTGGGCCGTCCGGTGTAGGACGGCCCTTTGGCTCAAATCTCGACGGCTTCAGCGATGGCCAGCGCGTCTTCGAGTTCGACGCCGAGATATCGGACGGTACTGTCCATCTTGGTGTGTCCCAGAAGGAGTTGCACGGCACGCAGATTGCCGGTCTTGCGATAGATCTCGGCGACTTTCGTCCTCGGCATCGAATGCGTCCCGTAGGAACTTGGCTCCAGCCCGATCGACGTCACCCAGTCGCGCACAAGGCGGGCGTATTGGCGCGTTGAGATGTGAAGCCGCTCATGAAAGCGTCCGGGCCAAAGGTATTCCGACCCGATCATCAGCGGGTTTCTGAACCAGTCCTCCAGCGACTTCCGCGTACCCTCTGCGAATTCGAAGCGGACCGGCTTGCCGGTCTTGCTCTGGATGATCGAGGCGCGTTCCTTCACCTGCCCGGCGGCATAGACTTCGGCGACCTTGAGTTTCACCAGATCGCAGCCCCTGAGCTTGCTGTCGATCGCGGTGTTGAAGATCGCGAGGTCGCGGATGTTCCCGGCAAGTTCAAGCCGGACCCGGATGGCCCAGACATGTTTCGGCAACAGAGGCCGCTTCTGGCCGACGACGCGGCCCTTGTTCCATGCGGGGCGGCAGGCACGGATGGCGGGAAGATTGGCGATGGTCATGGCATCTCCTCCGGTCCGCCACATGCCACCCCAGCGCCGACAACGCGTCGGCGAGCGAGGTCGTGCGGGCAGGCCTGAGACTGCTCGAAGAACATGAGACCAAGGTTCAGGCCTTGAAAGACGCGCTGCTCGCCGGTGATGAATCCGGCCCGCCCCGTCCCTTGAATGCAGAAGCCTTCCAGGCTCGTATGCACCGCCGACATGCCGGTTGAGATGAAGCGGATACTGTATTCTCCACTCGCGGAGGCCGACCTTGAAGACATCTGGCTGTTCACCGCGCAGCGTTGGTCCACAGAACAAGCGGTCGCCTACACCACCGACCTGAGAGGTGGCTCGGTTTGTCTGAACAGGTTCCCGGCGTTTTCTAAGTGGTTTTCCACCTTGTTTATGCCGCTGCCGCTTGGGGCGCCGACGGATTGAAGTAAGCCTGATCGGGTGTTTTGCCGTCAAGCGATGAGTGGGGCCTCCGACTGTTGTAGAAGCCGAGATAGCGGCCGACCCCGGCGCGGGCTTCCGAGACGCTGGCATAGGCCCGCAGGTAGACCTCTTCGTATTTGATGGTCCGCCAAAGGCGCTCGACGAAGACGTTGTCGCGCCAGGCGCCTTTGCCGTCCATGCTGATCTTGATTTCCCGGCTCGCCA
>NZ_JBARVQ010000225.1:0-1698 GCF_049646345.1 Albidovulum sp.
GGATCGAGCCGACCACATCATTGAAGTCGAGACGCGTCGGAAACGCACGCCCGAACACACCGCCTATCGCAGCAAAACCGGCCAGCCAGACCGGCGGGAAATCAACGTCTTTTGCCATCTGTTGGCGTCCATATCCCCGAATTCCGACGGACCCTATGATTGCGCCGCCGCTGTGACAAGACCATAGGCCGATCCTTTCCATTCTGACGTGACATCATCGCCTGAAGTGGCTGTGCGGCCATAGCGGCACAGCCACGTGCTGGAAAATACTTTAAGTTCGAAATAAAATCCGATACCAAATTCGAACAGCTCACACCGGAGGTTCCGATGGCAACCGACTTCACCAGAACCCGCGCGATGTTTCACCTGCCCGACGGCGTGATCTATCTCGACGGCAACTCGCTCGGCCCGCTTCCCATGGCCGCCGCCGAACGGGTACAGAGCTGTATCGAGGGTGAATGGGGCGAGATGCTGATCACCGCCTGGAACCGGGCGGGCTGGATGAACAAGCCGCGCGCGCTCGGCGACCGGATCGGTCGGCTGATCGGGGCGGAACCGGGAAGTGTCGTGCTGGGCGACACCCTGTCGATCAAGGTCTATCAGGCGCTCGCCTCGGCGCTGGATTTGCGCCCCGACCGCAAGGTGATCCTCTCAGATACCGGCAACTTTCCCTCGGACCTTTACATGGCCGAGGGTCTGACCCGGACATTGGGCGAAGGCTATGCCTTGTGCACTGTCGCCCCCGAGGCGGTCGAGGACGCGATAACCCCGGACATCGCCGTGCTGATGCTGACCGAGGTCGACTACCGCACAGGCCGCAAACACGACATGAAACGGCTGATCGAAAAGGCCCATGCCGCGGGTGCGCTTGTGGTCTGGGATCTGGCCCATTCGGCAGGGGCGATCGAGGTCGATCTTGCCGGAGCGGATGCCGATTTCGCCGTCGGCTGCACCTACAAATACCTCAATTCCGGCCCGGGCGGCCCCGCCTTCATCTATGTCGCCCCCCGGCTGGCCGAAAATGTGCAGCCCGCGTTGTCGGGCTGGCTGGGGCACGACGCCCCCTTTGCCTTCGACCTCGACTACCGCCCCGGCGCAGGGATCGAGAGGATGCGGGTGGGCACACCGCCGGTCTTGCAACTCGCGGCCCTTGAAGCCTCACTTGACATCTGGGACCGGGTCGCGATGGCCGATATCCGCGCCCGCTCCATCGAATTGAGCGAGGCCTTCATCAAGGGGGTGGAGGCAGCCTGCCCGGCCCTCACGCTCGCCTCTCCGCGCGACCCTTTGCAGCGCGGCAGTCAGGTGAGTTTCGCCCATGCCCAAGGTTATGCAATCATGCAGGCGCTGATTGCACGCGGCGTCATCGGCGACTTTCGCGCACCCGATATCCTGCGGTTCGGCTTCACGCCGCTCTATACGACAATGGAGGATGTCAGCGGCGCCGTCGCGATCCTGAAAGAGATCATGGATAACGCCCTGTGGGACCGACCAGAGTACAAGACCCGCGCCAGGGTCACCTGAACCGAAACACAGCCCCGGGCGCGACCAAGATCTTTCAAAAATCTTGGAAAAATCTTTGAAAGATTTTTGCCCCTGCCGAACGCATCGGCATTTACCGGAGACGACGATGACGCGTTCCTACGATCCCGGCACCGAAGGCGCGAAGATGTCCTTCGATGACGCCATGTCCTATGG
>NZ_JBARVQ010000226.1:0-2009 GCF_049646345.1 Albidovulum sp.
ACCGGGGGAGGGTCGGGCGCTGCCCGGCCTCCCGGCCGGGTGGCTCCGTTCTTTCGGGGTGCAAACGGGAAAAAGGCGGGGTGAACCCCGCCCTACGCAGAGGACGATACGTTACGCCCAGCCGTAATTGAAGCTGACGCTGATCCGGTCGTCGTCGGCCAAGTTCATCGGCACTTCGTGGCGCAGCCAGCTTTCCCACAGCAACACATCCCCCACCTCGGGCGTCACATAGACAAAGCTCTGCAACTCCTGCGGGGCAGTCTTCTTACGGAGGGGCGCGTGCATCATCATGGGCAGGCGTGGGTCTTCCAGCTTCAGCGCCGAGGTGCCTGCCGGCATCGCCACATAAGTCGTGCCTGAAATTACCGAATGCGGGTGGATGTGGCTGGCATGCATGCCGCCTTCGGGCAGGATATTGATCCAGAGGCTGTCGCATTTCAGCGTCTTGCCCTGCAAGTCAAAGCCCAGTTCCTTGCAGAACGCCGCCACATGCCTGTCCAGCGCCTTTTCCAGATCGCCGAAGATCGGAAAGCGCCAGGGCAGATCGTTCAATGAGGAATAAGAGGTATAGCCCGGATAGCCATTGGCCTCGCACCAATCCTGTCCGGCCTCATCATCTCCGGCGATGGCCAGGCACGAGGCATTCAGTTCGCCGTAGTCGAGCTTGTTTTTTGCCAGCGCATTCAGCGGGCTGCGATAAAGGCGGGTCACGAAAAGCGGGGTGGTGTCAGCCATGGCGGCGATCCTTCGATGAAACGGCAAGGCCCCCGCCGTTTCCGGCAGGGGCCCTATTTCACAAGTCAGGCGATCTGACTGCTCTTACCAGTCTTCGCGAACCACGACGCGGGTCTTGATCGGCAACTTCATCGCGCCAAGGCGCAGGGCCTCGCGGGCGATGGTGTCGTTGACGCCGTCGATCTCGAACATCACGCGGCCCGGCTTGACCCTGGCAGCCCAGTAATCGACCGAACCTTTACCCTTACCCATCCGAACCTCGGTCGGTTTCGACGAAACCGGCGTGTCCGGGAAGACGCGGATCCAGACCCGGCCCTGACGCTTCATGTGGCGGGTGATCGCGCGGCGAGCCGCTTCGATCTGGCGCGCGGTGATGCGCTCGGGCTCGATCGCTTTCAGGCCGTAGCCGCCGAAGTTCAGTTCGAACCCGCCTTTGGCTTCGCCGCTGATCTTGCCCTTGAACTGTTTGCGGAACTTCGTCCGTTTCGGTTGCAGCATCTTGTCTACTCCTTACCGGGCGTCGCGGCGCGGGCCGCGCGGGTTCGGACCACGCGGAGACGGACCGTCCTGGGCCTCGGCCGCCTTGCGGTCGCGGGCCTGGGGGTCGTGCTCCATGATCTCGCCTTTGAAGATCCAGACCTTGATCCCGATGATGCCATAGGGGGTCGTTGCTTCGGCGAGCGCATAGTCGATGTCGGCACGCAGGGTGTGCAGCGGCACGCGGCCTTCGCGGTACCATTCGGTCCGGGCGATCTCGGCGCCGCCAAGGCGACCCGCGACGTTGACCCGGATACCAAGCGCACCCATCCGCATCGAGTTCTGCACGCCGCGCTTCATTGCACGGCGGAACGAGACACGACGCTCAAGCTGCTGGGCGATGCTTTCCGCGACCAGGGCAGCGTCCAGTTCCGGCTTGCGGACCTCGACGATGTTCAGGTGCAGTTCGCTGTCGGTGAAGTTCGCCAGCTTCTTGCGCAGGGTTTCGATATCGGCGCCTTTTTTGCCGATGATCACGCCCGGACGCGCAGTGTGGATGGTGACGCGGCACTTCTTGTGCGGACGCTCGATGATGACTTTCGAGACACCGGCCTGCTTTGCGTAGTCATGAATGAACTCACGCATCTTGAGGTCTTCAAGAAGCAGATTGCCGTAGTCTTTGCTGTCGGCGTACCAGCGGCTATCCCAGGTACGGTTGACCTGGAGGCGCATGCCGATCGGGTTGACCTTCTGTCCCATTACGCTTGCTCCTCGACTTGCCGCACCTTGATGGTCAG
>NZ_JBARVQ010000227.1:0-3540 GCF_049646345.1 Albidovulum sp.
CCGCCCGGACTTATGACGACCTCTGGCGCGCCGCAGGACAGGTCTGCGACCTCTTCACCGAGGAGGAATGCTACAACTTCTTCAAGGCCGCAGGATATGAAACCGATTAGGCGCAACACGCTCTAAAAATGGGGAGATTACCCCTCGCCCGGCAGCCTTGCGCCGCGCGCAAGAGACAGAGGCAGATGGCGCGGCCATCCGCGAACAAACCCCGTACCGTGTGAGGCAGGATTTACGCAGTTGCCGCCGGGACGGGCAGGCACCCGCCCGGCGCGCATCGCGATTGTTCCCGCGCGATCGGGAACCTCATCGAATGGCAGCCATGTGCCGGCAGCCTAAAAAAGGCAGCTTCCCACAGCATACCGGCATCAAGGCCTCACCCAGCCTGCGTGATCCACGCCCGCACCTGTTCCGCGAAATCTTCGCCGCGCTTTTCGAAATTGGGATACTGATCGAACGAGGCTGCGGCCGGGGCGAGCAGAACAACCTCGCCCGGCAGGGCCTCTTCCGCCGCGCGGGCCACGGCACGGTCCATCGTCTCGCAGATCTCGTGCGGCACCTCGCCCAGTTCCAGCGCGAAATCGCGGGCGGAATGGCCGATCAGATAGGCTTTGACGACGCTTCCGAGATGCGGCTTCAGTCCTGTTATACCGCCATCCTTGCCCAAGCCCCCGGCAATCCAGCGGATCTTCAGGAAAGCCTGCAACGCCTTGGCGGCACTGTCCACATTCGTGGCCTTTGAATCGTTGACGAAGCGCACCCCGTCCTTTTCGCCCACAAGCTGGCTGCGATGCGGCAGGCCCTCGAAGGAAAACAGCGCCTGTTCGATCAGCTTCGGCGCAAGACCAAGCGTGCGCGTCGCGGCATAGGCGGCACAGGCATTCTGGTGGTTATGTGCGCCGGGCAGGCCCCTGACCTCTCGCAGGTCGATGGAGGCCACCTGCCGCCCCTTGCGCCATTCGGACAGAAACCCCTTGCGGGCAAAGACTGACCAGCCCGGCCCTTCCAGCTTTGCACCGGATGAGATCCGGATCACCCGGTCATCGCCCGCGCCCTGCGACAGTTGATTGGCCAGAAACCGACCTTCGACCTCATCGACGCCCACCACCGCGCGGTCCGGCCCGCCTTCGGCAAAGAGCCGGCGCTTGGCCGCGAAGTAGCCACCAAGACCGCCATGACGGTCAAGATGATCGGGCGAGAGGTTGGTGAAGACGGCCACATCTGGTGTCAGCGAGCGCGCCAGATCGGTCTGGTATGAGCTGAGTTCCAGCACCACGACCTCGCCATCCTGCGCCGGGTCGATATCCAGAACCCCGCGCCCGATATTGCCCGCCATCTGGCTTGGCCGCCCCGCGACCTCAAGGATATGATGGATCAGCGCCGTTGTCGTCGATTTGCCGTTCGACCCGGTCACCGCGATGACCTTCGGTGTCTGCCCCATCTCGTCCCAGTCGGGCGTCGCCCAGGACCGGAAAAAGAGGCCGATATCGTTGTCGACCGGCACCCCTGCGGCCATGGCGCGGGCGATCAGCTTGTTGGGTTCCGGATACAGATGCGGGATACCGGGCGACACGATCAGCGCGGCCACCTCGCCCCATGCCGTCGCGCGCGTCAGATCGGTCAGCGCAAAGCCCGCACTTTCCGCATTGTCGCGCGCCTCGGGGCTGTCGTCCCAGAGGCAGGGTTCGGCCCCGCCCGCGATCAACGCCCGCGCGGTCGCCAGCCCCGACCGGCCAAGACCCAGCACCGCGACCTTCCTGCCCTCATATCCCCTGACCGGAATCATGCTGCCCCCGTTTTCCTTCGCGCCCGCGACAATGCCCTGCCCCCCGCGCGCCCGCAAGGACCCCGGGTTTACGCCTTCGGCCATCCGGTCTAGAGTCGGGCCACGAGAGAACCCGCGAGAGACGCGGCCTCAAAAACTCATCCCCCATCCCGAAAGGACGTCATGACCCAGGTAAAAACGGGCGACACGGTACGCATTCATTATCGCGGCACGCTGAACGACGGCACCCAGTTCGACAGTTCCGAAGGGCGCGACCCCCTGGAATTCACCGTCGGCTCCGGCCAGATCATCCCCGGCCTCGACAAGGCTTTGCCCGGCATGGCGGTGGGTGACAAGAAATCGGTGCCCGTGGTTGCGGCCGAAGCCTACGGCCCGCACAACCCGGATGCCAGTCAGGCGGTCCCGCGCGACCAGATCCCCGCCGATATCCCGCTGGAGATCGGCACTGCCCTGCAGATGCGGACCCCGGACGGCAATGCCATGACCGTGACGGTGGCCGAGGTGACGGCCGAGACGGTGACGCTCGACGCCAATCACCCGCTCGCGGGCAAGGACCTGAATTTCGATATCGAACTGGTGTCGATCGGCTGACACCTGTTTCCCGTCCTGCCCCTCAGTCGGGCAGGACGACAAGCGTATGGCGCTGACCGGCAAGGGCCGTGTCGATGATCGGTTCGATCACCGACCAGTCGCCACGCGCAAGCCCCGCCCCGATCAGAGGATAGCCGATGCGCGCACCGTTGAAATCGCGGGCAATAGCCTCGAAACAGGATTTGATCGCCGGATATTCCGCCTTCACGCCCGCGCCTTTCCAGTGATGCTGGGTATAGGCATTGACAATGTTGAACCGCGCATCGGCGCGGGTGATGAGCGCGGTGGAGATGGTGCCGAGCTTGTCGCGGGTGCCATGCACCGTTGTCTTGTCGGCCTGATAGGCTTCGGGGAACCGGTCCCGGATCACCCGCGCAATCCCCGCCCCCATCGTGTGAAAGCAGTTGCAGCCATGCACGATGACATCGAACTCACCCGCAAGCGCCAGTTTGATCAGGTCGCCCTCACGGCGGTCCATGTCAGTCTCCACATCTATGCGTTTAGAGGAACGGTAGCGCGACCGAGTGGTTGCCGAAAGCCCTAAGCCAAGGCCTACGTGAAAATGGAGTCACCCTGCTGGTCGATGAGCGATTTGGCCTTGCGGAGGGTCATCTCTGCGGCGGCCTCGGCGGTGGAGACCGTGTCGGCCCGCACCATCCGGTGGGTCCGGACTTCGCCGCCGACCTCTTTCTCGATCCGTGCCGCGACCCGGAAGCCCGCGCTTTCCTTGATCGGTTCCACGAAGATGCGGAAACCGTCGTGAAGCACAGGCTCGGCCTCGGGCGTTTCATCGGGTGAGCCAGCAAAGAGGCGGGACAACCATGACATGGGAACACTCCGTGTTTCCCCGGTTTTACTATGGGAACGGTGGGTTGGCCAGAAGTCCGGTGGCAGTTCGGAATGTCCGCTTCCACTACAGCTTATCGATTGCGGTCTTTAGCGCTTCCAAAGCCAACTGTGTTTCATCTGAGGGACTGCCCGCCCCTTCAATTAGATCGACGGCTTCAGAAAGAATGCCTTTGATTTCGAATACGCTCTTGGCGCCGACATATGGCCCCGGCGGCGGCAGTTTGCTTTCATCGTAAGCGTCCGACCTGACCGCCTCTATGAAGCAGTTTTCCAGGGCAGCAGGTCATCGACGCGGTTGATCTTGTAGTCTGGGA
>NZ_JBARVQ010000228.1:0-3481 GCF_049646345.1 Albidovulum sp.
CTCATATCGTCCCCCCGGATGTTTGGGGTGAGGATGAGGGGTTTGAAATCCCAAGTCAATATCAATGGCTTGGAGAGGAGATTTCAAGCGGGGTTTTACCAGCGCAGAACGACAGAGCCCCAGGAAAGACCGCCGCCGATGGCCTCGGTGACGATCAGATCGCCCTCTTTGATCTGTCCGCGCTCTTTTCCGACCGACAAGGCAAGGGGAATCGATGCGGCCGAAGTATTGCCGTGATCCTGCACGGTGACCACGACCCGCTCCATCGGCACCTGCATCCGCTGGGCAGTTGCGGTGATGATGCGCAGATTGGCCTGATGCGGCACGATCCAATCGACATCGCCGCCGGAAAGCCCGACCTTTCCTAGGGCCGCATGCGCGGTTTCTGCAAGTTTTTCAACGGCATGACGGAAGACCTGATTGCCCTGCATGCGCAGATGCCCGGCCGTACCGGTGGTCGAGACGCCACCGTCGACATAGAGCAGGTCCTTGTAGCTGCCGTCGCTGTTGAGGTCGGTCGCAAGAATGCCGCGATCGTCGGTCGAGCCGGTTCCGGTCTCTGCCTCAAGCACGATCGCGCCCGCGCCGTCGCCGAAAAGCACACAAGTACCGCGATCCTCGAAGTCGAGGATTCGGCTGAAGGTCTCGGCCCCGATGACCACGACGCGGCTGGCCTGACCCGAAAGGATCAGCGCATTGGCGTTGGCCAGCGCATAGACGAAACCGGCACAGACCGCCTGCACGTCAAAGGCAAAGCCCTTTTTCATGCCGATCTTGGCCTGAACCATGGTCGCGGCCGAGGGGAAGGTCAGGTCAGCGGTCGAGGTTGCGACGACAATGGCGTCAATATCGTCTGCCGTCAGCCCGGCATCGGCAAGTGCGGCTTTTGCCGCCTTGGCGCCCAGATCAGAGGTCGTCTCTCCCTCGGCGGCGAAATGACGCCGTTCAATGCCGGTGCGGCTGCGAATCCATTCGTCGGTTGTGTCGACGCGGTCCTCGAACCAGCTGTTCGGGACCACCCGTTCGGGGAGGTAGTGTCCTACACCCCGCACAACCGCTCGAATTGTCATTCGGAAATTCCGTTCTGTTCGCTCAATGCGGCGGCATCCTGCCCTGCCTGCGCGGCAGAGGCAACCCGCGCGGCGAGTCTTTCCTGATAGCCTGACTTGGCCAGCCGGAAAGCGAGCTTCAGTGCCGCCGAAACGCCGGTCGCATCGGCTGATCCATGTGACTTCACCACGGTTCCGTTCAACCCCAGAAAGACGCCACCATTGACCCGGCGGGGGTCGATGCGCTGGCCGAGCTGTTTCAGCGAACCCATGGCCAGAAGGGCGCCAAGCCGGGACAGCGGGCCGGAGTTCAGCGCGTCCTTGAGAAATTCGGCGACAAGTTTCGCGGTGCCCTCGCCGGTCTTCAGCGCGATGTTCCCGGTAAAGCCATCGGTGACAATCACATCGACCCGGGAAGAGGGCAGGTCGCTGCCCTCGACGAATCCGGCATAGTCGAAGCCGCCGGTGTCCGTTGCCGCCATCAAAAGGTCCTGCGCGGCCTTGAGTTCCGCGCCGCCCTTGTGATCCTCGGTCCCGACATTCAGAAGCCCGACGCGTGGCCGTTCAATCCCCAGCCCGTTGCGCGCATAGGACGCGCCCATCAGGGCATATTGCAGAAGGTCCTGTGCCTCGGCCTTGATGTCGGCACCGACATCCAGCATCACATTGAACCCACCGGCATTGCGCGAGGGCCAGAGGCAGGCAATGGCGGGGCGGTTGACGCCGGGCAGCTTGCGCAGCCGGATCACCGACAGGGCCATCAGCGCGCCCGTATTGCCGCAGCTGACGGCAACAGTGGCCTCGTGGTTGCGCACGCTTTCGATCGCGGACCACATCGATGTCCCGTCGCCGTTGCGCATCACCTGAGCGGGCTTGTCCTCCATCGTCACCACACCATCCGCATGGCGGATCGTGCAGCGCCCGGCAAGGCCTGGCCGCTTTGCGACAAGGCCCGTCAGAAGGTCTTCCGGGCCGTGCAGGATAAACTCGATTTCCGGGTTCTGGGCCGCAGAATCAGCCATGCCGCCGACAATGGCGGCGGGGCCCTGATCGCCGCCCATTGCGTCGACCGAAACAACGATACGGCCCGAGGACCCTGTCACGGGTGCCTCGGGCTGCTGATCGTTATCTGATGTCATGCCGGGGACCGGTCAGACGGCAGGCTTACGCCGCGTCTTCGTCCAGATCGATCTCGGCGGACTGAGCGACGACTTCGCGATCAGCGTAGTGACCGCAGGCGCCGCAGACGTGATGCGGGCGCTTCAGTTCGCCACAGTTCGGGCATTCGTTCGGATTTGCAGCGACCAATGCATCATGGGCGCGGCGCATATTGCGGCGGGACCGTGTGACTCGGTTCTGAGGGACAGCCATGTCTCAACCTCGGGTTATTTGGGGCAACGCCCCGGTTTTCCTGGGGTTTCGGCACATGGCAGCCACTTCGCAACCGGTCCAAACCCAACGTTCAAGCGAGGCCGGGAACATACTGTGATTCCGGGCAGGCGCAAGTGTTTTCTGGCGCTTTTTCGGTGCCGCGGGTATTGCGGCAACTCAGGCCTGATCCTCGCTCTTCTTGATCAGATCCGCAAGACCGGCAAAAGGCTTCAGATCATCGTCGCTGAGCGGTTCCGCACCGGGTTCGGTCAGCCGTGTTTCACCCAGTTCCGCACCGTCAGCCCGGGGGTAGAGGGGCAGCGCCAGCGTCAGCGCCTCGATCAAGACAGTACCAGCATCGTTGATCGCGGGCAGCGGCTCGGTGTTGTCGTCCTCAGGCATCTCGACTTCTTCGCCTTCGGGCGCGGTCCATTCCGCAAGATATTGACGTGTCACGGTTTCTTCAATCCGCGTGACCACAGGGGCGAGCGTGACGACACAGGGTTGGGTCACTTTTGCAGTCAGCTTGGCCTCAAGCACCCAGTCGCGCCGGCCGGTTGGCCGAAGCTCTCCACGCAGGCGCAGATCCTCCAATGTGGTTACGTCAAGCACAGCGCCGATCCGGTCCCGCGCGGCCTTGTCCGGCGCGAGATCAAAGCGCGTCGCCTTCCTCGCGGGAAGGTCGGCCACTCGGAACGGATGGGAATAGATGGTCGATTCGTCGGTCATGACGCGGCGTCCTGTTTCAGAGCGGGTCGTCCCGCATGTGGTGCTTCGTCCTTGAAGGACGGCCCTAGCATGTTGTAAGCCGGATAGAAGGCTTGAGGCGGCAAGGCAAGAGGGCGGTATGGGTAGGCTCGGTTTCGGGATTCGGCGCGGTGTCGGCGTGTTGGCGCTGATCGCACTGGCGGCCTGTTCGGCTCAGTATCGAAACCACGGCTATGTTCCGCGTGATGAGGATCTGGCGGAAGTGGTCGTCGGCGAATCGACGCAGGACGCTGTGGCGCGTGCGGTCGGACGCCCGTCATCGACCGGTCTTCTGACCGGCGGCGCGTGGTACT
>NZ_JBARVQ010000229.1:0-1794 GCF_049646345.1 Albidovulum sp.
ACATCGGTTCTGTCCCCGCAGTCTAGCTTCAATAATAGACGCCCCTGTAACACGCCCTTGCTCCGCTCGACATCTGATAGCGGCATCGCGCCCGGTGCCATTGCCGCGGCGTCGGGCGTGATGCGTATCCCGGCGCGGATGGGATCAGGCGCGAACCCGCAGATATCCGGGATCATAAAGGTCTGCTTCGTGAATTTGGGCGGGTACGGGTGCGCCCATCACCTCGACAGTAAGGTCGAGGCCGGGACGGGCATAGTCGGGTTCCACAAAGGCATAGGCGATATTGCGACCAACCCGGTGCCCCCATCCGGCCGAAGTGACGGTGCCGACAACGCGGCCATCGGCCACGACGCTGGCACCGCCATGGGCGGGCGCATGGGTGCAGTCCAGCGCCATCGACACCAGCTTGCGGCGCGGGCCTTCGGTCTTGCGCCGTTCCAGCGCCGCCTTGCCGATGAAATCGGGTTTGGAAAGGTCGATGAAGCGATCAAGCCCGGTCTCATATGGGTCGAATTCGGTGATCAGGTCGGCCTTCCAGTGCAGGTAACCTTTTTCGAGGCGCATGGACTCGACAGCGTGGGAGCCGAAAAGCGTCAGCCCATGCGCCTCTCCCGCCTTTCTGATCGACAGCCAGGCGGAGTAGAGCGAAGCATTCGGGACGTGGATTTCATAGGCCAGCTCGCCCGAGAAGCTGACCGCCATCACCACGGCGGGCGCGATGCCGATAAAGGCGCGGCGAACCGACAGCCATGGGAAGGCAGTGGCCGACCAGTCGCCGCGTGAGGCGGCTGACAGCACATCGCGCGACTTTGGCCCGGCGAGGATCAGGATCGTGTAGTCGTTGGTCAGGGATCTGAGCTGGATGTCCTTGCCTGCGGGCAGATGTGCCCGAAGCCAGTCCATATCATGCCATTCCGACGCCGCTGCCGAGCCGTACCAGATGGTACCCTCGTCAAGATTGGCAATCGTCGCCTCGGCCTTCACGCAGCCGTGGTGGTTGAGCAGATAGCCAAGGCCGACGCGGCCCGGTTTCCTGGTCACGCGTCCGCAGAACATCGTATCGAGCCAGCCCTGCGCATCCGCGCCGGTGATCTCAATCCGGTTGAAGCCGTTCACTTCGGTCAGGCCGACGCCCGATTGCAGTGATTTGATTTCTTTGGCGACCACGTCGAAGGCCTCGGTGAAGCGGAAGCTATGGCTCTCGTGGAAATCGGGGCTGGGTTTGATATAGGCCATCCGTTCCCAGCCATTCACCGTGCCGAACTCTGCCCCCTCGGCGGCGAGGATCGGGGTCAGCGGGGTCGTCTTCATCGGGCGGCCCGCCGGGCGGTGTTCATGAGGCATGTGGAAGCGGAATTCGTTCTGGTAATCCTCGACGGCCTTCAAAGCAGTCAGTTCGACATTGGCGTGACCGGTGAACCGGCGCGGATCGATGCACCATGTGTCATAGCAGGCCTCGCCATGGACGATCTGCTGGGCCAGCAGCCAGCCATGGCCACCACCTTCGCCCAGACCGGCGCGCAGCCCGATGGCGCAGAAGGCATTACGCTTGCCGGGGATGGGACCGATCAGCGGCGCGCCGTCGATCGTGTAGGTGATCGGGCCGTTGACGACGGTGTGGATGCCGACCTCCATCAGCGCAGGCATCCGGGCAAAGGCGCCTTCCAGAACGTCGGTCACGCGGTCGAGGTCATCGGGGCAGAGCGCGTTGACGAAATTCGGGTCGATCCCGTCCATGCCCCAGGTCTTGCAATCCTGCTCGTAAAAGCCGACCAGAAGGCCGTTCTTTTCCTG
>NZ_JBARVQ010000230.1:0-4109 GCF_049646345.1 Albidovulum sp.
CCACGAGGACGAGGATCGCCAGATCGTCGTCATCATCGCATCGCCGACGGGGCGCGTGGTGAAAAGCTCCATCCCCACAAAGGCAACGCCCAAGAGCGCCAACCCGATCCAGACGCCAGAGCCCAGCAGCAGGAAGAGGGTGAAGAGAAAGATCGCCAGCGGCAAGAATTCCTGTGCCATACCCGCCCCCTATTCCGCGTGGCTCTGAACCGCGACATCGTCGCGAATATTGTCGCGGCCGGTCAGGATCAGCGTGATCAGGTTGTCAGCGAATGCGATGGCCAGAAGGATCGCGCCGAAAGCGACCGGCATCTGCACGATCCAGAGAGGCGTCGCATCCTGCCCCTGACTGACATCCTTCAGCTTCCACGACCAGTAGACCAGCCGGACCGCATACCAGGCCAGAAAGCATGAGGCCGCGGAACCGATCAGCAGGCACCAAAGTTCCCCCCAATAGCGCCGTTTGCCCAGGGCGTTCAGGAACAGGCCGACGCGGATATGCGCGCCGGAATTCAGCGCCCCGGCGAAGGCAAGAAACGAAGCCGCCGCCATAAGGTAGCCTGCATAGTCGGTGGCACCGGGGAAGGTGAAGGACGACCAGCGGGCGATCATTTGTATGACGATCACGGCGAGCATCGAGACAAGGCACAAGGCGGCGAGGGACGCGCAGACGCCATAAAGACTGTCTAGCGCCCGTCGCAGCGCGCCGGGGCGGGTTTCTTGGTCCATGTCGGGTTCCTCTGTCACAGATGTGGCGCGCGGGGACTGCCCCCCGCGCGCTTCGCCGGATTATTCAGCCATATAGGCGTCGACTACGGCCTTGCCGTTGTCGCCCGCAGCGGCAATCCATTCCTCGGTCATGGTCGCCCCGAACCCTTTCAGACCGTCCTTCAACTCGGCGGAAGGCTCGGACACTGTCATGCCGTTTTCGGCCAGCGTCTTCAGGTATTCGGCTGTCAGCTCGCGCGCCCGTGCCTCACCCGAAGCCCCGGCCTTGGCACCGCAATCAATGATCGCGGCCTTGGCTGCGTCGTCGAGCGCATTGAAGCTGTCCTTGTTCACGAAGATCGTGTTGCGCGGCAGCCAGGCCTGCACGTCATAGAAATGCGTGAGGCTTTCCCAGACCTTGGAGTCGACACCGGTCGAGCCAGAGGAAATGAAGCTTTCCGCCACACCCGTTGCCAGCGCCTGGCTGAGTTCCGCCGCCTCGATCTGCACCGGCGTCATACCCGCCAGTTCGGCGATGCGCGCGGTGGCGGCATTGTAGGCGCGGAACTTCACGCCCGACATGTCGGCCACGGTGTTGACCTCTTTCTTGAAGTAGAAGCCCTGCGGCGGCCATGGCACCGAATAGACATAGACCAGGTTCTGTTCATCGAGCGCCGCAACAATCGCGTCATGGGCGGCGGCGGCCAGCTTGTTGCTGTCATCGAAGGAGGTCGCGAGGAAGGGGATCGAATCCACCCCGAACATCGGGTTTTCATTGGCATGGGCCGACAGAAGCCGCTCGCCGATCGGTGCTTGCCCGGTCTGGACCGCGCGCTTGATATCGCTGCCCGAAAAGAGCGATCCGTTGGGATGAACCACGATCTCGAGTGCCCCGCCAGAGCTGTCGGTCACGCATTGGGCAAAGGTGACGCCGTTTTCGGTGTGATAATTTGTCGCCGGATAGGCCATCGGCATATCCCAGGTCTCGGCCGTCGCCGCACCTGCAGTCAGGGCCGTGGCGGCAAGCAGATAGGACAGTCTTTGCATCTCGTTCTCCCGTGTTGATGTGTGTTTTCGTTCCTTCGGCTTCTTCGTCCGTATTCATTGAAAGCGGTCAGGCGCGTAGGGCGCAAGGTTTATGTTTGGCACGGAGCCTGCGATGAGCTGGGCAAGGATGCGGCCGGTCTTCGGTCCGCCGGTCAGTCCGACATGGTCGTGACCGAAGCCGAGAAAGGCACCTTTGAGGCCCGGAACGGCGCCGATGACGGGGGTGGAATCGGTCAAAGAGGGCCGGTGCCCCATCCATTCCACCGTTTCTTTCCACGCGATCCCGGGAATCGCCGCGCGGATCGAACGTTCCAGCAGCCGGAAAGGCGCGCGGGATGGCGGGGCGTCCAGCCCGCCGAACTCGACAATGCCCGCGAGCCGCAGCCGCCCCTCCATCGGCGTTACCACGAACTTGCCCGAAGAGACCATGACCGGTGAGCGGGGCATGATATTCGGCTCCCACAGTTCCAGATGATAGCCGCGTTCGGTTTCCAGCGGCATCTTCAGGCCCAGTTTTTCGGCGATGGGCTTCGACCAGACCCCGGTGGCCAGAACGGCGGCATCGCAGGCGATGGTCTCTCCGCCCACAAGGACACCGGTCACGTGGCCGTTTTCGCGGGCGATGTCGGTTGCCTCACCGATGACCAACCGCGCACCCTCGGCCTCGGCATGCGCGGCGAGGTCCTTCACATAGCGGCCGGGATCGGAGATGCGGCCATGGTCCTTCAGCCGCGCGGCGCATCCAAGGGCTGGCGAATAGGCCGGGTCGTAGTCGCGCAGCGCCCCACCTTCCAGCAGGTCCCATTTGAAGCCGTGATCGGCCCGCACCGACCAGCCGAAGGCATCGCCCTCGTAATGCGCGCGGTCGTTGTAAAGAAAGAGGTAGTCCGCCGGATGCAGCCATTTTTCGGCCCCTGTCCCCTTGGACAAGGCCTGATGCTCGGCAAGGCTGTCACCGATGATCGGGGCCATGGCCGCCGCTCGTCGGCGCACCGCGTCGGCATTGGCATTGCCGAGATAGCGAAGAAGCCAGGGCGTGAGTTTCGGCAGGTAGCCCCATTTCAGAAAGAGGGGCTGGTTCGGATCAAACAGCATCCGGGGCGCCTTGCGCAACAGCCCCGGCACCGTCACCGGCACGATGGAGCAGGAAGCGAGCACCCCTCCATTGCCATGGCTCGTGCCCTCGCCCGGTCCCGACTTGTCGATCAGGATCACCCGGTGGCCTGACCGTTGCAGCCAGATCGCGGTCGAGACGCCGACAATGCCTGCACCGATGACCGCAACGGTTCCGGGTTTCATGCTCATCCCATCCACCGCCGGACCGGGGCCGCGGCTTCTTCGAGTGGCTGGGTCACGATATCGACGAGCGTCGGGCCGTCATGGCCCACGGCCTCGCGCAGCACGGCGTCCAGCGTCGCCGGGTCTTCGACCCGCCAGCTTTTCACCCCGAACGCGGCGGCGACTGCGGCCTGATCGGTGCGGTTGAAATCTACATTGTAATAGCGGGCACCCTTGTCGGCCCTCTGACTGGCCTTGATCCAGCCGAAACTGGAATTCGAAAAGACGATGAAGGTGATATCGGCCCGCGCTCGGCAGATCGTCTCCAGCTCGCCGCAATTGAAGCCGAAGGACCCGTCGCCCATCAATGCCACAACCTTGGCATCCGGCCGCCCGTACCAGGCACCGAGCGCGGCGGGCAACGCATACCCCAACGCCCCATGCGCCCGGTTGGTGATGAAATGCCGCCCCGCCTGCGGCAGTTGGTAATAGGCTGAAAAGTAGGGGCAGCTTGTACCGGGGTCCGAGAGGATCACGGCATCCTCAGGCAGGACGCGCTGAAGCGTCGCGATCACGCGTTCGGGCCGGATGGGCGCTTCGTCACTTGCCGCAAGCGTCCGAAAACGGTCGAACTTGCGGCTGCGGATGTCGGCGGCAATGGCAGCACCACCGAATTCGGCATGCGTATCGGCACGTTGATCCAGAAGGCGGTTCACCTCGGCCAAAGCCAGCCGCAGGTCGGCGACCACCCCGACCTCGGTCGGATAGTTCGCGCCGATCACCATCGGGTCGCTGTCGAAATGCACGATCCGCGCGCCGGGTTTCGGCGCTTCCCACCGCGCGGTGGTCGTCGACCCGGCGCGGCACCCCATGAAGATCACGAGGTCCGCCGCCTCCATCGCCGACCATGTCTCATCCGTGCCGCCGTTCGATCCGACGACACCCACGGCATTCGGATGGGTCTCTGCCAGCGATCCCTGACCCGAAATAGAGGTCGCGACCGGAATGTCGAGCCGGGCGGCAAGGCGCGCGAGTTCCTCCATCGCGCCGGCGATCACCACGCCGCCGCCGCAGAC
>NZ_JBARVQ010000231.1:0-4547 GCF_049646345.1 Albidovulum sp.
TCTTGAAACTGTGCAGGAGCGCCCACCCAGGGGGCGGTCGGGCGCGGCCCGGCGGCGCGCAAGGCGCGCCTTGTTCCCGGGCATTGGTGCCTTGCTGAATGACGGCTCGATCCCGCACAACAGACCGCCACAACATACGGACATGCCAAAGAAAATCGGGGGGCCGTGGCCCCCCGTCTGAGTTTCGCCGTTCAGGCTCATCCTTCATACCGCTCGGTTTTATGCCTGCGGCCTGAACGTCGTCTGGGGCGAGCGCACCCGCCCCGGAACGGGTCACCGGAGTGACCGGTATTCGCTGTCCCTCGTCAGCTGCACCCCGAGGTTCCCCCGCAGGTGTTGCACTTCATGCAGGTGCCGTTGCGCACCAGCGTGTAGTTGCCGCATTCGCCACAAGGATCGCCCTCATAGCCCTGCATCTTGGCCTTGGTGCGGGCGTCCATCGTGACGGTACCGGTGGCCAGTGCCGTCGTGGCCGACGCCGCAGCAGCCACCTGCCCCGTTGCCGGAACCAGCGTATTCAGTGCTGCGACCGGGTCACCGGCAAGGGCAGTCGCCCCCATGCCGCCCTGAAACACGATCAGTTCCTGCGGCAGACGCTTTCTCATATAGCCGGTCGAAGCGACCTGCTTGAGCACTTCCAGCGACTTCGAGGCGGCACTTTCGCTCATCTCGGAGACATTCGTCTGGCCCTCATTGGCACCGCCGCCAAGGTCATCGAAGCTCGCGCCCTGCGGCTGGACATGGGCCAGATCGGTGCGGTCGAGATACGAGATTGCCAGTTCGCGGAAGATGTAGTCGAGGATCGACGTCGCCTGTTTGATCGAGTCGTTGCCCTGCACCATGCCAGCCGGTTCGAACTTGGTGAAAGTGAAGGCGTCGACGAATTCCTCCAGCGGCACGCCGTATTGCAGGCCGACCGACACCGCGATGGCGAAGTTGTTCATCATCGCGCGGAAGCCCGCCCCTTCCTTGTGCATGTCGATGAAGATCTCACCCAGCGCACCATCCTTGTATTCGCCGGTGCGCAGGTAAACCTTGTGCCCGCCGACGATGGCCTTCTGGGTGTAGCCCTTGCGCCGTTCGGGCAGCTTTTCGCGGTGCGATTTCACCACTTCCTTGATGACGATCTTTTCGACGATCTTCTCGGCCAGAACGGCGGCCTTTTCCTGCGCCGACCCGGTGGCGAGGATCTCCTCGGCCTCCTCATCGTCTTCCACCAGCGAAGCGGCCAGCGGCTGGCTGAGCTTGGAGCCATCGCGGTAAAGCGCGTTGGCCTTGATGCCCAGCGACCAGGACAGTTCATAGGCCGCCAGCGTGTCCTCGATGGTCGCGTTGTTCGGCATGTTGATGGTCTTGGATATCGCGCCCGAGATGAAGGACTGCGCCGCCGCCATCATGTGGATATGGCTGTCGACACCCAGGAAGCGCTTGCCCTTCTTGCCGCAAGGATTGGCGCAGTCGAAGACCGAGTAGTGCTTGGGGTCCAGATGCGGCGCACCTTCCAGCGTCATCGTACCGCAAACATGGTCGTTCGCTTCTTCGATCTGGCGCCGGGTGAAGCCGAGATGGCGCAGGATGTCAAAGGTCGGGTCGTTCAGCTTTTCGGCAGGGATCCCAAGAGTTTCCGTGCAGAACTTCTCACCCAAGGTCCACTGGTTGAAGACAAAGCGGATGTCGAAGGCCGAGGGCAAAGCCGCCTCGATCTTATCCAGTTCCGCCTGACCGAAACCGTGGCCGATCAGCGAGGTGTGGTTGATACCGGGGCAGTTGCCCAGGGACGCATGACCGACGGCATAGGCGATGATCTCTTCGATCTCGGCGCTGCCGTATCCCAGTGTTTCCAGCGCCGCCGGAACCGAACGGTTGATGATCTTGAAGTAACCGCCACCAGCGAGCTTTTTGAACTTCACCAGCGCGAAGTCCGGTTCAATTCCGGTCGTGTCGCAATCCATCACCAGACCGATCGTGCCGGTTGGTGCGATAACGCTGGTCTGGGCGTTGCGATAGCCGTTCTTCTGGCCGAGTTCCAGCGCCTCATCCCAGGCCATTTTCGCAAGAGAAACAAGCGCTTGATCCGGGCAGTTCGCGTGGTCAAGCGCGACCGGCTTGACCGCCAGATCCTCATATCCATCGGTCTTGCCGAAGGCGGCGTTGCGATGGTTGCGGATGACGCGCAGCATGTGGTCGGCATTGCGGGCGTAACCCGGGAAGGCACCAAGCTCACCCGCCATTTCAGCGGACGTGGCGTAGGAGATGCCGGTCATCACCGCCGTCAGCGCACCGCAAAGTGCGCGGCCTTCATCCGAATCATAGCCATAGCCCATGTTCATCAGAAGCCCGCCGATATTGGCGTAGCCGAGGCCCAGCGTACGGTAATCATAGCTGCGCTGCGCGATTTCCTTCGACGGGAACTGCGCCATCAGGACCGAGATTTCCAGCGTCACGGTCCAGAGCCGGGTGGCGTGGACATAGGCCTCGGCGTCGAACTTCGCGTCCTTGTAGAAAGTCAGGAGGTTCATCGAGGCAAGGTTACAGGCCGTGTCGTCCAGGAACATGTATTCCGAACAGGGGTTCGATCCCCGGATCGCCCCGTCTTCCGGGCAGGTATGCCAAGCATTGACGGTGTCGTGGAACTGGATGCCGGGATCGGCGCAGGCCCAGGCTGCGTGGCCGACCTGTTCCCAAAGCTCCCGCGCCTTCACCGTCTTGGCGACCTTGCCGTCGGTGCGGCGGATCAGTTCCCAGTCGGCATCGTTCTTGACGGCCGTAAGGAAGGCATCGGTGACGCGGACGGAGTTGTTGGAGTTCTGGCCGGAGACGGTGGCATAGGCCTCAGAATCCCAATCGGTGTCGTAGGTCGGGAATTCGATCGACCCATAGCCCTGCTTGGCATAGTCCAGCACGCGCTTGACGTAAGTCTCGGGGATCGCGACCTTTTTCGCGGCCTTGATGGCGGTTTTCAACGCCTCGTTCTTCACGGGGTCGACCGCATCCTCGCTGGAGCCGTCCCATTGCCGGATCGCCGCGAAGATCTCGTTCAGCTGGCGTTCGTGCATCTTGGAGCCCGCGACCAGAGCGGCCACTTTCTGTTCCTCGATGACCTTCCAGTTGATGAAATCCTCGATATCGGGGTGATCCATGTCGCAGATCACCATCTTGGCCGCACGGCGCGTTGTGCCGCCCGACTTGATCGCGCCCGCAGCCCGGTCGCCGATCTTCAGAAAGCCCATCAATCCGCTGGACTTGCCACCGCCCGACAGGGCTTCGTTCGCCGCGCGCAGCGACGAGAAATTGGTGCCGGTGCCGGACCCGTATTTGAACAGCCGCGCCTCGCGCACCCAGAGGTCCATGATGCCGCCATCCGATACGAGGTCATCCTTGACCGACTGGATGAAGCAGGCATGCGGTTGGGGATGTTCATAGGCGGAATTCGAGCGGGTCAGCTTGCCCGTCGTGTGATCCACATAGTAGTGGCCCTGCCCCGGCCCGTCGATGCCGTAGGCCCAGTGGAGCCCGGTATTGAACCATTGCGGGCTGTTGGGGGCCGCCATCTGTTCGGCCAGCATGAAGCGCATTTCGTCGTAATAGGCTTGGGCATCGCCTTCGGACGAAAAGTAGCCACCCTTCCAGCCCCAATAGGCCCAGGCCCCGGCGAGGCGGTCAAAGACCTGCTTGCCCGAGCTTTCGCCCACGTAGCGCTGATCGTCCGGCAGATCGGCGAGCGCCTTTTCATCGGGGACCGAACGCCAGAGGAATTCGGGCACGCCCTTTTCCTTGACCTTTTTCAGCCGCGCCGGAACGCCTGCCTTGCGGAAATATTTCTGGGCCAGAACGTCGGAGGCAACCTGGCTCCAATCCGCCGGCACTTCGACGCTGTCATTCTTGAAGACGATCTTGCCGTCGGGATTGCGGATTTCCGACACCGTCGTCCGGAATGCAACCTCGGCATAGGCGTCTTTTCCTGCCTTGGTGAATTTGCGTTCGATCTTCATCTGCCCCATCCTTCGTGATCTTGCTGGTGCGACCGCACCCCTTGCCGGGGCATCTTGCCGCCTTGGTTGCCGGCGGGGTTCGAAAGGGGACGAAAACACCTGTCACAGCGGATGCGCCCGCTGCCCGTCGGCCATCATTCGCGGCCAATTCTGTGATTGTCTGTCCCCGTCGTTCCGGCCACTAAATGTTGTGGCTTCTCCGTCAGCCCCCACAAACTGACGTATGACCCCGGGGTGGGTCAACAGCTTTTTCTCTTTTTTGTGACAAGATTTCGGTTGACCTGAGGCAGGTTGCAACGGGCTCGCCAAGTGCCACCGATTCACCCACAAACCACGCGCCGACCGGCCCGGCGGAAAATCGCTTGTGTGATGGGTGCTTGTGCCACGTCCTTTGGAAAAAGCTTCAAATCCATCCACAGGAGTTTACGAAACTTAACGCCCAAAAAGCTTTTTTCGGGGCACCCGCGACAGGCCGCATGCACAGGCGATACAACATGTTTCAGTTGTGCAATCAGATGGGAGTTTGAAGTGGTCGGGGCGAGAAGATTCGAACTT
>NZ_JBARVQ010000232.1:0-4192 GCF_049646345.1 Albidovulum sp.
AAGGTGACCGGCCGATGATTTCTGCAAGGAGCGCATTCAGCAAGGCGGAATCGGTCAAACAGGCGGCAAGTGTGCCGGGCGTATTTGTTGCGTCCCCCTGGCTCGCCCGCACAGCGCGGCCCTTCAGCCCGAGCACTGCTGTCACCAGATCTGCCCAATCGCCTGTGAATGGGGGCAGATCGCCGGAGTTGCGAATGTGGCCGAGTGGCCAGATCCGGTGGGAAAAGCCGTCCCCAAATGTCGGCAGGACGACAGGGGCAATCTGAAGAAGCCGCGTCACCTTCGGTTCCTTGCGGCGCATGGCCTCGTCGATCTGTGCCGCCGCGGCGACGGCCCCTGTGCCGAATGACAAAAGCGATAGGGTCCGTCCCTTCGCGGCCTCGATACAAAGCGCGGCCCCCGCCTGCCAGAGCGGACCACCCGGTTGTGCGGCACTGTCCGCCCCGGCGATGAAATCGTCGAGGAGCCTGCCGCAAAGCCGCGCCGCCCGCCGTTCCAGATAGATCGCGCCTTCGGCGGAGGCCTGACCGCCGAACCGTTCGGCCACCAGTGCCGCCTCGGCCCGCATCCGCGCCGCGACCGTGGCGAGTTCATCGACCCCGTAGACGATATGCAGGGGAAAGACGCCATTTTTCAGAAATGTCGGTGTGATATGGGCCGCGATGCGGGAAATCGCTTCGGCCCCGAACAAGGGATCGTGGTGCAGAATGGCCAGATGCGGGCAATCCGGGCCGTCATCCGAACGCAGCTCTGCGACCGCCTCCCGCAGCGCACCCAACCCAAGGCCGAGCCTGCCGGATTCCACGATGCCGTCGCGTTCGGCGTGGATCACATGGCCAAGAAGTGCATGGCGCGGCGCGCGGGGCAGGGCCGCGATCGGGGCGGCCAGTGTGCTGTCCGTCGTCGTCGCCTCGCCACTCGCCGGTGTCAGGCCAAATCCTGATGGCGAAGGTGGAGCCAGGCGGACAATCCAGGCGTCGATCAGGTTCTCGGCCCAATCGGCATAGCTCCAATGCGCAAGGCCGTCATGGCCGCGCCAGCCCCCCCAGCCCGGGCCCCAGGAATTCTGCACGATGAAGCCTTCGGCGTCATAGCCAATCACTGCGAAGGCATGGGCGCCGATCCGTTCGCGGTTGTGGCGGATCGCGTGTATACGTTTCCCGTCGCTGCGCATCCAGCCCGTATGAATGTGCGCTGACGCGGCAACGGCACCAAGCTCCTGAATTGCGGACTGGAAATCGGCGAGCCTCGGTCGCAGCCGGAAATAGCCGCCCGCTGTGACATTGCGCGCATCGCGCGCCGCGCGTCGGGTGATCGCCCAGCCCCGCTGGCCGGGCACGAAAGGTGCTTTCTCCTCGCTGCAGACGCCGGAGTGGTAAAACCCCTTGATCCCGGCCCGCAGGCTGGTGCCGCCGGGGCCTTCCGCGATCCATTCATCCTGAGTAAGCGCCATTTCGTAGAGCATTCTGGCACTGACAGGTTGGGCTTTCGGATCGGCCTTCTGCCGCTGCATGTCGATCAATGTGGCCAGCGCAAAGCCGACACAGGCGGGTTCGGACCGCTGGTTGAGGATAATGCGCCCGGAATCTCGGCCCGGCAGAACGTCGCGACGCGGCGCGGTCATCGGCGGCGTATAGAACCGGTCCCGTGTGTCGGGGCGGTCGGCCATCGCGGCGGCAAGAAGCGCTGCGGGTAAGCTGTCGTGGTTCGCGCCGATGAAGGGCGAAGAGTTCTCATCATCCGGATCGACGAGTGCGGGGGACCATGCGCCGGGCGGCCGCTGCACTGCATCGCTGCGGGCCGCCAAAGGCGCTGTATCAGCGATTTCCTCCCGCATCCGCGCCTCGGCAAGAAGCAATGGCATGGGTACGCATCGATTGGCTTCCGCGGCGTCCTTCGGACCACCGGTCAGGAACTGGCCACCTGTGGTATGCAGCGCGACGACCCGCTTCGTCCGAAGGTTGAAGACCGGAGACCCTGAACTGCCGCCCAAAGTCGATGCGTCATGCCCCATGAGCCGCGCCGCCGCCTCGACATGGCTCGCGGGCGTGCCCGGTGCGGCAACAGCGTCGGCGTTGAGGCAGAGACCGGGGCTGATCCTGCGAATGCCGAGATCCCCTTCGAACACGGACGCCGCTCCCCCAACAGCGGCAAGCGCGGGCGGTACGAAGCCCTGTGTGACGGGATATCCGAAGACCGCGATCGGTTCATCTGGCCGACCCTGCGCCCAGTCTGAGTCAGTTGCAAGTTGCGGAATAGCCTCCGGCGCAATGTCGAGCGGCCGGTCAAGCTCACACAACACGGCGTCCCAGAGACCGTGCGGCCAGATCACGGCTGCGATCTCGATGCCGTCCGTCACAGGGTCCGGGCGGTCGACAAAGGTGATCCGCGTCTGGCGCAAGGCACGCGGATCACCGGTGCCCACCGGAACCCTGCGGAGCTTGCGCGTGACCGGACGGCTGGCATTCAGCATGAATGCCAGAACGTGACCGGCTGTCAGGATGCGGGCATTGCGCCCTCCGCCGCCTGTATTGACGACCCAGCCGGTGCCGACGGGCATCCAATCCCCATTCGCCTGTCGCACATCAATTCTGCCGACGCTGGCGGAATAGTCCGAGGCAATTTCTTTCAAGCTGCCGGCGAAATCTCGCAACCCCGATGGCAGTTGGGGCGGAGGCAGTCCTGGCAGCGCATTTCCGGTAAGCGCGATCCCCGGCCGCATCAATCTGATGATCCGCCCGACACGCGAAAGTTGTCCACCGCCTGCCATCCCGTCGCCCTGCATAAGCGCGCGAAGATGCGGTACCATATTGAATTGCGCCATCGGATTATCCCTTCGGCAGAATACAATGCCTTATAAAATTATACATTAGTCTATCATCGAATCACAATGTGAGGCAGTCTCATCCTAACCTAAGTTTTTCAAACTCAGCGCAACGCTATTTTTTACTGCTGCGGAAAATTCATTTGAAGGGGTCAGACCATGGTATTCAACCACCGTGCCGCCGCTGTGCTTTCGTTTTGTCTGATGGCAGTTCCGTATGCCGTCTATGCAGAAACTGACCCTGACTACCGACCGGACATGGCCAAGCTATGCTCCACCCCAAAATCAGATGAAACGGGCCGGGTGATCTGCGCCGATATCGGGGCGCTGGACCAGACACTCGTCTACAACCGCTTCGGCTCTTTCAACCCGTTCGGGATGATCTTCGCGCTCGACCGCGATCTGGCGGTCTTGCGCGACGAAATGCCGGAGGTGGGAGCCGGGACAGAGAGTGCGGATGAGAAGCCACCTGTTATTGAGATCAAGGCCGCGTCGGATTGCGCGGCCCTGACCGGCGCGGAACACGGGCATCCCGGTGTGGATCTTGCTGCCGGAAATGTGCGGCTGAAGGATTGCAAGCGCCCTCGTCCGCTGGTTCTGAGGGCGAATGTTGGTGATGTGCTGATCGTGCGTGTATCGAACTGGCTTTTTGAACCAGAGGCGCCGGATTTCTCAAAGAATTTCTGTAAGGCGACCCCGACCAAAGACAGTAAGGCGACCCCGACCAAAGACAGTAATGCCGAAGCGGTGCGCCCTCATCTCTCCAGAGGGGATTCAGCATTGCTGCGCCACCACGAGGTGTCTTGTCTGGAAAAAGATGCTGTCGAGGCGGCTGCGGACAATCATCCACCGTCAATCTTCCCTGAACCGACCGACTGGCCCCGCACGCGCGGCGTCAACTTCGTCGTGCAGGGCCTTACGCCCTTGCCGATCGATGGCAATATCCATCCGGCCTGTATCGGCACCGGGTCCGTGGCGCCCGACGAAAGTTTCCTTTGCAAGTATAAGCTGCACCAGGAGGGAACATACTTCTTTGCCTCGCAGGCAGCGCCCGCCGGAGGTGAAGGCAATGGCGGATCCATCGTCCACGGCCTTTTCGGCGCGCTGATGGTCGAGCGCGCTGGGACCCGCGCCTATCGCAGCCAGACAACAACCGCCGCGTTCGACGCGGTCTGGCCGCGTGCGCAAAACGGGGTGCGCCATGCCCGTAGCGAGATCCTGGATTATGAGCGCGTGCTGGACGCTGCCGACCCGGCCTTGCGTGCCCCGATTCTGAACATGGCAATGGTACTGGATGAGGACAAGGGCGGTGCGCCGCTAGGTCAAAGCGCCTTCAAGGAAGCGAAACGGCTTGAAATTGTCCATTCC
>NZ_JBARVQ010000233.1:0-1714 GCF_049646345.1 Albidovulum sp.
CAACCATGGAAGAACTTTTTCAACTAGACGTGCTGTCACCGGCTCATCCGTAATCTCCAGCGTGACAGATTTCAGCCGCACGCCCGGCCCGAAGCTCGCCGCCAGATTGTCAGGGTCCACCAGCGCGACGCTCGTCGGATCGGATATGTCGCCGAAGGTCACAAGGCGCGGCAGCGCGTCTGGCGGCAGCGGCACGGCGGGTTTGCCCTTCTGCGCCACGATATGGCGCATGAAATCCTCGAACCCTTCCTTGCCGATGCCGGTCCGTGCATCGGCATAGGCCGCCTCCGCCCATCCCAGGTCCAGCAGCGCGAAGAGATAGCGGCCAGGCAGGACCTCCACCACAACCGCCTCGCCGGTCAGCTTAGCCTCCACCGTGCCCGCGTCGGGCAGGGTCTTGGGCTTGCTGATCACCTTCATTCTGGTCACGGAAGATCCCGAGACCTCGCCCGAGGGTGCCTCGACCGTGACGGTCAGCTTCTGGTTCCATGTGAATGTCTTGCAACTGTTGAGGACGAAGAGGAGGGGAAGCAGCAGCAATAGCGCGAGGCCTCGTTTGACTGACATGTTTCCCCTCACCTGCATCCGCTTAGGCCTGCACTATGGCGGTGCGGCACAGCGCTGGCCACAACTATTGCGGGAAGGGCTGGCGTGCGACAGTATGCAATTCCGGCAGATCAGACCCGGGGCTGCCGGATTTGTGATCACAAGAAAAATCGACGTGATCACAAAATGGCAGTTTTGCGTTAACGCGCGGGAAATCGTCGGTTTTGCGCCAATCGCGACGTGACATGGGCGGCTTTTGCGTTATGAAGAACGGGACTGCCCGCTGGCGTTTCCGCGCGCCCGTGGGGCCGAGGCAAGAGAGGGACCGACCATGGCCGATGTCAACCGGGGCAACCGTCCGCTGTCGCCGCATCTGCAGATCTACCGCCCGCAACTGACCGCGATCACCTCTATCCTGACGCGGATCACCGGCAATGCGCTGATCGTGGCGGTGTTCCTGATCGTCTGGTGGCTTCTGGCCGCGGCGACGAGCGAGGCCTATTTCGCTACTGCCGATGCAGTCCTGACCTCATGGTTCGGCAAGCTCGTGTTCCTCGGTTCGATCTGGGCGGTCTGGTATCACCTTCTGGCGGGCCTCCGGCATCTTTACTTCGACAGTGGGCGGGGGCTCGACATCCCCACAGCCGAGAAGCTCGGCTGGGCCTGCATCATCGGGTCGGTTTTGCTGACCCTTTTCACCATCATCATTCTCTGAGGGGGCAGGGCCATGCGTTACCTCACCGACCGCAAGCGCGCCGAAGGGCTGGGTTCGGCCAAGTCCGGAACGGAACATCACTGGCACATGCAGGTTTCGGCCGTTGGCCTTGCGATCCTGATCCCGGCCTTTCTCTTCACCTTCGGCAGCATCCTGGGCGCGCCTTTTGAAGAGGTGATCGCCTATTACGCCCGGCCTTACCCGGCCATCGTCGCCGGGCTGACGCTGCTGGTTGGCCTTTATCACTTCAAGAACGGCGCGCAGATGATGATCGAGGATTACGCCCATGGCTTTGCCCGCAAGGCGGCGGTCATCGCGGTGATCTGCCTGTCTTACGGCCTGATGGCCACCGGGCTTTACGCGCTGATCAAGCTCGCGCTCTGAGGGACTGAACATGACCGCATATGCTTACGAAACACATGAATACGACGTGGTTGTGGTTGGCGCCGGAGG
>NZ_JBARVQ010000234.1:0-8068 GCF_049646345.1 Albidovulum sp.
GGTCGATGGCCTTGCGTCGCCCCACCCGCAACAGCCAGGCCCGGGGATCGGTGGGCACACCGCTCCGCGCCCAATGCACCAGGGCCGCCTCGGCCGCATCCTGCAATGCATCTTCGGCCAACTGGAAATCGCGCAATTCGCGGATCAGTGCGGACAGCAACCGGCCCCGGTCGCGGGCGACGGTGTCCTGCAACGCCGCCGCCGGATCGGGGCCG
Organism: Albidovulum sp.; assembly: GCF_049646345.1. Classification (GTDB taxonomy): domain Bacteria; phylum Pseudomonadota; class Alphaproteobacteria; order Rhodobacterales; family Rhodobacteraceae; genus Albidovulum. Next base: position 216 of record NZ_JBARVQ010000234.1, read on the forward strand.
GATTGGTCTGTCACCCGATCATTTCCAGAAGCGGGCCGACATCCATGATCGGCCGGATTTCAATCGTGCCGAAATCCACCGCCGGGATCATCTCGGCATAGCGCAAGGCGCTATCAAGGTCGGGCACGTCGATCTGGTAATAACCACCGAGTTTTTCCTTGGTCTCGGCAAAGGGACCATCCATCGTCTCGACCTTGCCTCCGCGCCGGGTGATCGAAGTTGCCGAGGACACTTCCTGCAACGCCTCGCCCGCCCACTGGATCCCGTCGGCATCAAGCCTTTCGCCGAAGGCCTTGTAGCCAGCCATCATCTTCCCGAATTCGGGCGTTCCCGGTTCCGGGCCGTTGCTTTCGCTTCCATAAAGCAGGATCAGATATTTCATCGGTTGTTCCTTTCTTGGTTGGGGGTAAGTGTCGGACGCGAACCCGCATCCGGCAAGGGTCAGATCAGCCCGAACAGGGCGGCAACCGGGATCAGCGTCGCAATCCAGCTGCCGACGATGCCGGCAATGCGGATCGGCAGGACCTTTTTTGTCTCTGCCAGCCCAAAGGGGTGAAGGGCCCGCGACACGACAAGCAGCAGGCCCACTGCGTGCAGCCATGCTCCGGACAGGCCCTGCGCCTCGGCCAGTGCCATCACGATCAGCGCCATCGGTACATGTTCGACGAAATTGCCATGCCGGCGGATCGGCAGGATCATCCGCATCTCACCGGCATCGCCAAACAGCACTTCATGTTTCGCCCGCGCGGCGATGGCGAGGATCTGAAGCGCGATCATCATCAGCGCCAGAACCGCGGCATAAAGCCCGGTCACCTCGAGTGTCATGTCCGTCCTCCTGTTGTTGTGACACAGCAAGGACGATTGGCAGGGGCCGGTTTCGACATCCGTCCGAAAATTATTTTGCGTTTCGGCAGAGGCGATGGCCTGCCCGGAGCCCAATATTGGCACGCCCCTTCGCTGGGCCGCTCCGACCGGGTTCAGGCCCGACCGAACACTTAAGGCAGAACGAAATGGCCGGGCGAAAGTGAGTTTCGCCGGGCCCCTGCCCTATTTCCCCTGTTTCGACACCACGCGGCATCAGTGCGCTTCCGCCCCCGCCGCCGCGCAATGCCTCAATGTGATCGCTTCCGCCCCTGCTGCGCCAGGATTTCGGCGTTCAGCCGGTCTTCATCCCAGCTTTCGGCCAAAGCCTTTCGCATCACATCCTGCTGGCTCGGCGGGGCCATGCCGCCCACCGGTGCATCAAGGTCAAGATTGGCCGGGAACGGATACCCTTCGGCTGTTGCGGCCACCACGTTCTCCACCTCGCGCCCCGACAACGCTCCGGCTTCCGCCAGCGCCCTGAGATGCGGATAGACCGCCAAGGTCAGGCGGTTGCGGTCGACGATCTCGATCGAGCGGCCATAGGCCGAGCCAATCTGCATCAGGTTGGCAAAACGCTGCACATCCGCTGTCTTGTTCTCGCCCGCTGCGTGAAAGGTCGCCGGATTGAAAAAGACCATATCGCCCTTTTCCAGCGGCAACTGCACGTGGTTTGCTTCGAAATAGCCCCGGAAATCGGGGCGATGAATGGCGATGTAACCCGGCAGATAGCTTTGCGACCAGGGCAGAAGCTTGGTCGGCCCGCTGTCCATCGGCATATCGCTGTGGGCAATCGCCCCCTGTAGCGTCAGCAAGGCCGACAGCGCGTGCTGCGAGGCGGGATAATCGCGCAGGATCTCCTCGGTCTGGAACCCCATATGGTAATCGCGATGCGGCATCTGCGCCTTGCCGCCGGGGCGGACGACATTGACCTGCGTGGTGATCTGGTAGCAGGGGCCAAGCCAGGCTTCGGCCACCCGGCGCACGACCTCATTCGCATTGTAGCGCGCAAAGAGCGCCGGGTCGCGGACCCCCAGCTTTTCATGCGCGTTCCAGACACGGCTGTTGGCCCCAGCGGCGGCGAAATGATCGCCCTTGCCGGGCTGGGCCGCTTCCTCCTCGGCGATGATTGCGCTCAGGACCTCGGTCACCTCATCCAGAAGCGCCGTGTCGGGATGCCCGCCCCGGATCGCAATGATGCCGGGGCCGGTGGCGAAGACACGGTTGAACTCGGCCATCACCGACCGCGCCTTGTCGGCATCGGTGAAATCGCGCCTCAGAACTTCTCCGTCATAGACCGGGATGTTCTTTGCAATCTCGGCGGCATGGGGATGATCCGCCGCCTTGGTTTCCCGCTCCACATGGGCCGCGAATTCCGTGATGTCGCAATCGCGCGTGCCCAGCCAGACGCCTGTATCCGCCTCGTTCCGATCCAGCATACTGTCCTCCCGTCCGCATGTTTCCTTGCGCGACACTAGCAGTTCGGGCCACATTCACGGCGCAGCAGAATCCATCAAAAACGCATCAGAACCATGACCCACCGTTTTCTCGTCAAGGATATCGCGCTTCAGGCCGGGCTGGGCACCGCGACCGTGGACCGGGTTCTGAACGGGCGCGCCGGTGTCAGGCGGCAGACCGCCGAACGGGTGCACCACGCGATCCGGGAGCTTGAGGCGCAGGCCGGTCAGCTTGCCGCATCGGGCCGCAAGTTCATCATCGACCTTGTTGTCGAGGCCCCGCAGACCTTTCGCGAAACGCTGGACGCCGCAATCCGGCAGGAAATGCCATTGATGCAACCGGCCAGTTTCCGCATCCGCAGCGACACCAGAACCCATTTCCCGCCCGATGAGATGGAGCGCGCCCTGTCCCGTGCCGCACGTCTTGGCAGTCATGGCGTGATTGTCATGGCACCGGATACAGGCCCGATCCGGGACGCCATCGACCGGCTCGACACAGAAGGCATTCCGGTGATCACACTGGCGACCGATCTGCCGGGAACCCGACGCCGGGCCTATGTCGGGCTCGACAATACCAGCGCCGGTCGGACGGCGGCCTGGTTCCTGCACAAATGGCTGGCCCGTCACACCCGCCCGCGCATTCTCGTCACCATCCGCAACGACCGGTTCCGGGGCGAGGAAGAGCGTGAGAAGGCGTTTCGTCAGGCATTGCAGACGATGCTGCCGGATGCAGAGCTGGCCGTGATCGTCGAAGGCCACGATACCGTGGAATTCACCCGCCGGGTCGGCGAAACGGTCGGCACTGCCCCGCCGGACGGGTTATATTCCATCGGCGGCAATAACCGCCTTCTGCTCTCGGCGATCCGGAATGCCGGGGCGCAAAAGCCGATCCTAATCGGCCACGATCTTGACCCCGACAACCGCGCACTTTTGGCCGAGGGCGCGATTGACCTCATCCTCTATCATGACCTTGCCGAAGATATCCGCAATGCCTGCCGGGTGGTTCTGGCCGCCCATAGCCGGGGGGCGATGCCGAAACCGCCGGACGGCGCGGCGCTGAGGCTGGCGGTGCCGCCAATGGCGGACCCGATCTGAAAAAAGTATGCTGACGGCTGCAATACCTCTTTTCCTCAATCTGTATTTCCAATATTCATGAAATATGGAAATAGAGATTCCCCATCGCCTCACGACCCTCGGCCATCCGCATCGGCTGGCCCTGTTCCGGTTGCTCATGCGGCGCTATCCCGACCGGGTTCCGGCAGGAGAGATTGCCGGGGCACTTGGCCTCAAGGCCAGCACGCTTTCGACCTATCTGGCAGCTTTGGTGCAGGCAGGCCTGATCACGCAAGGCCGCGCGGGCACGTCGCTGCTTTATGCGGTCGATATGGAAAACGTGCGCCAGACCTTCGACTATCTGCTCATGGATTGTTGCCGTGGCCGACCGGATATCTGCGCACCGGTCCCGGTTGCGGAAAAGACGACCGCCTTTGACCGAAAGTACAATGTGCTTTTCATCTGCACCGGCAATTCCGCACGGTCGATCTTTGCCGAAACACTGCTGCGCAGCCTCGCCGGGGACCGGTTCAACGCCTATTCGGCAGGTACGAAACCGCGTTCAGAGCTCAATCCCTTCGCCATCAGCCAGTTGCTGGTGAAGGGCCATGACATTTCCGGCCTGCGCGCGAAAACCGTGTCCGAGTTTTCCGGCCCCGACGCGCCCCAGATGGATTTCGTGTTCACGGTCTGCAATCAGGCCGCGAATGAGGAATGCCCGCCTTGGGACGGTCAGCCGATCAGCGGTCATTGGGGCGTGCCCGACCCGGTCAGGGCAGACGGCACCGATGCCGAGAAAAGTCTGGCCTTCCAGACGGCCTACGGCGCACTCCGTCGCAGGATCGAAGCCTTCACCGCCTTGCCGCTCGCGTCGCTCGACCGGCTGGCCTTACAATCCGCGCTTGATCAGATCGGGCGTGAACACGGGAAATCAACAGAATGACCACCTATGCCCTGAACGGCCTTGGCCGCATCGGAAAGCTTGCCCTGAAACCGCTGCTTGAACGTGGCGCAAAGATCGCCTGGATCAATGACGCGGTCGGCGACCCCGAAATGCACGCCCATCTGTTTGAGTTCGACACGGTTCATGGCCGCTGGGACGCCGCCTTTTCGCATGACGCGGACAGCGTGACCATCGACGGCACCCGCCTGCCCTTCATCGGCACGAAATCACTTTCCGACCTGCCGCTCGACGGCGTCAATGTGGTGATCGACTGCACCGGCGCCTTCAAGACCGAGGCCAGGCTCGCCCCCTATTTCGATGCCGGGGTGCAGAAGGTCGTGATCTCGGCCCCGGTCAAGGACGGCCCGACCGCCAATATCGTCTATGGCGTGAACGACAACACCTATGATGCCGCCAGCCACCGGATCGTCACGGCGGCAAGTTGCACCACCAACTGCCTCGCGCCGGTCGTGAAGGTGATCCATGAAGGCTTGGGCATCCGCCACGGCTCCATCACCACGATCCATGACGTCACCAACACCCAGACCATCGTCGACCGCCCCGCCAAGGATCTGCGCCGGGCGCGGTCGGCGCTCAATTCACTGATCCCGACGACGACCGGCAGCGCGACGGCGATCACGCTCATCTATCCCGAACTGAAGGGCCGCCTGAACGGGCATGCCGTCCGGGTACCCCTGCTGAATGCCTCGCTGACCGATTGCGTTTTCGAAGTTGAGCGAGAGACCACCGCCGAAGAGGTGAACGCGCTATTCAAGGCGGCCTCTGAAGGTGTGCTCAAGGGCATTCTCGGCTATGAGACACGCCCCCTCGTCTCGACCGACTACACCAACGACATCCGCTCCTCGATTGTCGATGCCCCTTCCACGATGGTGGTGAACGGCACCCAGGTGAAAATCTATGCCTGGTACGACAATGAGATGGGCTATGCCCATCGGCTGGTCGATGTGGCGCTGATGGTCGGGGCCTCTTTGTGAGCCAGACGCGCCCCGAGGGGTTTTCGGCCTATATCGCCGTGACCGCCGCCTATTGGGCCTTCATGCTGACTGACGGCGCGCTGAGGATGCTGGTGCTTCTGCATTTCCATACGCTCGGCTTCAGTCCGGTGCAGCTTGCCTATCTTTTCGTGCTCTATGAAGTGGCGGGTATGGTCACCAACCTCTCGGCAGGCTGGATCGCCGCGCGGTTCGGGCTGACGTCGACGCTTTGTGCCGGGCTGGCGCTTCAGGTCGCGGCTCTTGTCGCGCTGGCCGCTCTTGATCCCGGCTGGGCGGTCGGGCTGTCGGTTGCCTATGTCATGGTCGTGCAGGGGGCCAGCGGTGTGGCCAAGGACCTTGCCAAGATGTCCTCCAAATCCGCCGTCAAACTGCTGGCGCCTGCCCAAGGTGGCGGCCTCTTCCGTTGGGTGGCGGTGCTGACCGGATCGAAGAACGCGGTCAAGGGGATCGGCTTCCTTCTGGGGGCCGCTTTGCTGGCCGGTCTTGGATTTGTCTCGGCCGTGCTGGTCATGGCCGCCCTGCTGGCGGTCATTCTGCTTGCCACTGTCGCAGCCATGCCGCCCGGCCTGCCCAAGGGCCGCAAAGGCGCGAAATTCTCCGAGGTCTGGTTGAAATCTGCCAATATCAACTGGCTGTCGCTGGCCCGGGTCTTCCTGTTTGGCGCGCGGGACGTCTGGTTCGTCGTCGGCATCCCGATCTATTTCTACGGCGTTTTGTCCGACGGGTCCGAGGCAGGCAACCGCGCGGCCTTCTTCCTGATCGGCACATTCATGGCGGGCTGGATCATCCTTTACGGCGCGGTTCAGGCGGCAACCCCCCGCATCCTGCGCGCCAATACCCGGTCTGAAGCCGACCTGATCCGCGCCGCGCGCAACTGGGCCGGGATGCTCTTCCTCGTCCCCGCGGCCCTGACCCTCGCCACATTCGCCGCACCAGATCCGCGACCCTGGCTCACCGTCACGCTGATTGCCGGGCTGCTGGTTTTCGGCGCGCTCTTTGCCGTCAATTCCTCGCTCCATTCCTACCTGATCCTCGCCTTTTCCACGTCCGAACGCGTGACGATGGATGTCGGCTTCTACTACATGGCCAATGCGGGCGGGCGGCTGACCGGCACGCTGCTATCGGGCCTGACCTATCAATTGGGCGGCCTGCCCATGGTCCTTGGCACCGCGACGCTGATGATCGCGCTCAGTACACTGGCGACAACCCGGCTGACCGCAGACGACACATGAGGCAGCAGCACCGGCCCCAATGTGCCCGGTACATTATTTGCCTTTCCCCTGCGGCACGCTTTGCGTTACCCCTCCCCCAGCCCAGAAAGAACGGAACCCGTCATGCCTGTCCGCATTGCCCTGAACGGTTTCGGCCGCATTGGCCGGTCGGTCCTGCGGGCGGCTCTGTCTGACCCGACCCATGCCGATATCGAGATCGTGGCGGTGAACGATATCGCCAAGCCCGAAATGGCGGCCTATCTTTTCGAATACGATTCCACCTTCGGTCCCTGGCCGGGCGAGGTGCGGCTTGAGGGCGGAAGCCTTGTCGTCAACGGCCGCCAGATCCGGCTGACCGGCGCCCGCGATCTTTCCACGCTCGACTTGTCGGATATCGACATCGTCATGGAATGCACCGGGCTTGGCGGTGAGAGGTCCTTTGCCGAAGCGGGGCTTCGGGCCGGGGCGGGACGCGTGCTCGTCTCGGGGCCCTCCAGGACCGCTGATTTCACGCTGGTGATCGGCGCGAATGAGGACCGGTTGCAAGCCGATCACCGGATCGTCTCGAATGCTTCCTGCACCACCAACGCGCTGGCCCCGCTGGTGCGGCTGATCGAGCGGGACTGGGGCGTGGAAACCGGCTGGATGACGACGATCCATTGCTATACCGGCAGCCAGCCCACAGTCGATGCGCCGGGAGCCGAATTCGCGCGGTCGCGCGCGGCGGCCTTGTCGATGGTGCCAACCACAACCTCGGCCCAGCGCCTGCTGGACGTGGTCCTGCCCGAGATTGCGGGCCGGATCGAAGGGGCTGCCGTGCGGGTCCCGGTGGCCTCGGTCTCGGCGGTGGACCTCTCGGTGATGACGCGGGCGAAACCGGACCGCGCAGCGGTGAACGACGCGTTGCAGCGCGCGGGCGGCGTGATCGGCTGGACCGAAAAACCGCTCGTCTCATCAGACCTGCGCGCACGGCCCGAAAGCATCGTCATGGCCTTGCCCGAAACCCATGTCACGGCAGGCCGGCTGATCCGGGTCTTCGGCTGGTACGACAACGAATGGGGCTTTTCCAACCGCATGCTCGACGCGGCGCGGCTGATGACCGCCGTCTGACGCTATGTAGGTTCGGCTGGCCGGTATTTCTCCTTGAAATGGTTGAGAAGCTGTGTGTCATTGAGTGCGGTTGCAATCAGTTTCGTGAGGTCGCATGAAAGACGAGTACCCCTCATCCGGGGCCGCCACATCTCTGAATTGCTCGGGTCCTCACGTCACACCATCCGATACAGATTATATTCCAGACACAGTGGCACAAATG
>NZ_JBARVQ010000235.1:0-3339 GCF_049646345.1 Albidovulum sp.
ACCTTACGGGGCGCGGGTCCCTACCCCCTGCAATGTCCGGCATCTTATGACATGCGAACAGATGTCTTTTGTCAGTAAGGTGGGTTTAAACCCACCTTACCTGGATGATGTTGAGCGCCTCAGCCAAGGGCCGCGACGCCGGGCAGGGTTTTGCCCTCCATCCATTCAAGGAACGCGCCGCCTGCGGTGGAGATGTAGCTGAAATCGTCCGCCACGCCCGCCTTGTTGAGTGCCGCCACCGTATCGCCGCCACCGGCGACCGAGGTCAGGTGACCCGCCTTCGTCAACTCAGCCGCCTTCGCTGCCGCCGCATTGGTCGCGGCATCGAACGGCTCGATCTCGAACGCGCCCAAGGGGCCGTTCCAGATCAGCGTCCGGCTGGCAGCGAAGACCTCGGCGATGGAAGCGACCGTCGCGGGCCCGGCATCAAGGATCATCGCATCGGCCGGGCAGGCATCGGCGGCCACCGTTTCATGCGCAGCCCCTGCCTTGAAGTCCCGCGCGACGACGACATCGGTCGGCAGATGGATGGCGCAACCCTCGTCTTCGGCCTTGGCGAGGATCGCGCGGGCCGTATCGGCCATCTCGCGCTCGGCAAGGGACGCTCCGACCTCGATCCCCTGGGCGACAAGGAACGTGTTGGCCATGCCGCCGCCAATCACCAGATGGTTCACGCGCGCGACAAGATTGCCGAGAAGATCGAGCTTGGTCGAGACCTTGGCCCCGCCCACGACCGCGACCACCGGGCGCACCGGATCACCAAGTGCTGCGTTCAGCGCCTTCAGTTCCGCCGCCATCAGCCGTCCGGCGCAGGAAGCCATCAGATGTGCGATGCCTTCGGTCGAGGCATGCGCCCGGTGCGCGGCCGAAAAGGCGTCATTGACATAGACCGAGCCGAGGGCGGCGAGCGAGGCCGCCATCGCCGGTTCGTTCTTTTCCTCACCTGCATGGAAACGGGTGTTTTCCAGCAGGAGCACATCGCCGGGTGCCATCGCCGCCACTGCCTTCTTGGCCGGGCCGCCGATGCAATCCTCGGCAAAGGTAACCTTCTGGCCCAGGGCTGCCTCCAGCGCGGGCAGGGTCACGCGAAGGCTCATCTCCGGCACGACCTGCCCCTTGGGGCGGCCGAAATGGGCCAGAAGCACGACCTTGCCGCCCTTTTCCTGAATCGCCTTCACCGTCGGCACGATCTTTTCGATCCGTGTCGCATCTGTCACCCGTCCGGCCTCCACCGGCACGTTGATATCGACGCGGACGAGGGCGACCTTGCCGTTGAATTCCATGTCGTCGAGGGTTTTCCAGCTCATCGGGCGAATCCTTTCGGGCGGGCAGGCGGTGACATTCTTCTTCCTGCCAGATCGCCCGAACCATGGGCGAAGGTCAACCGACAAGGGCGCTTGCGGGCTTCCATGTCTGGATTTCCGCTATCGGGGCAATGCGAATGTTACCGCGCGTGCAACACAAGCCGGGCGGGCGGCTGCCCGTGGGGTGGCGCAGCGACCGTTGTTCAGGGCAGTTTATTGTGGCAAAGCTCCTCTAACCTCAAGCGATGCACGCGATCTCAAAAGCGCCAGCCCGCCGGGACGGGCAGGCGCTCGCCCGGCGCCTTCGGCTTGTTCCCGGGCAAAGTGGGCTCCGCCTCTCCGACCGCAATGGGCTCCAAATTGAACTTCAGAACCAACAACGGCTTGACGCTTTACCCTTTTCTTGAGCGCTTGCGCGCACTAGGTTCCGGGGCAACAGTCAAGGAGACCATCATGGCGGAAATCAAAGACCCCGAAAATACCATTATCGTGACGCTGAAGGACGGCGATGTGGTGATCGAGCTTTTGGCAGACGTGGCACCGAAACATGCCGAGCGGATGAAGGACCTCGCGCGGGGCGGGCACTATGACAACGTGGCCTTCCACCGGGTGATCGAAGGTTTCATGGCCCAGACCGGCGACGTGCAGCATGCCAATATGGAAAAAGACTACAATCCCGGCCGCTCGGGCACCGGTGGTTCGGACCTGCCTGACCTGCCTGCGGAATTCTCGAAACTGCCGCATGACCGGGGCACTCTGGGGGCTGCGCGTTCGGCAAATCCCAACTCGGCCAACAGCCAGTTCTTCATCAACTTCAAGGACAACCACTTCCTGAACGGACAGTACACGGTCTATGGCCGCGTCGTGTCGGGTATGGAACATGTCGACAAGATCCAGCGCGGTGAACCGCCTGCAAATCCCGACCGGATGATTGCGGTCAAGGTGGCGGCAGATGTCTGACACGCGGGCATTCGTCAGCGCCATTGTCGCGGGACTCGCCGTGACAGGGCTGTCTGTCTATCTCTACGTTCAGGGGACGACCGGTGCCGTCGCGGCTGAGGACGGTCCGGGTCCGAACCTCGTGATCGAGGTCGGGGGGGCCACCAGCGGCACGATCGTGATCGACCTTCTGCCCGATGTTGCCCCCAGACATGTGGCCCAGATCACCGAACTGGCCCGCACCGGCGCCTATGATGATGTGGTCTTTCACCGGGTGATCGACGGCTTCATGGCCCAGACAGGCGATGTCGAACATGGAAAATTCGGCGGCGATCTGGAACTTGCGGGGACCGGAAAGTCGGGCCTGCCGAACATTCCGGCCGAGTTCTCGGATCTGCCCTTCCAGCGCGGGATTGTCGGCATGGCCCGATCGTCGAGCCCTGACAGCGCCAATTCCCAGTTCTTCATTATGTTCGCCTTGGCCGATCACCTGAACGGCCAATACACCGTCGTCGGGCATGTCATTGAAGGCATGGACGTGGTGGATACAATCAAGAAGGGCGGCTTCGACCAAAATGGTGCTGTGACCGATCCTGACCGCATGGTCTCGGTCACGGTCGAGGAACAACAATAATATTCACCTTCGGGTGAGATGCCGGCCGGAAGGCTGGTCTGGCACCCCCGTCCGCGTCATCATCGCGGGCGGGGGTGTTTCATGACCTATGCTCGCGTTCTTTTGTCCGTCATTGCGGGGCTTCTCCTGGCCGCGCCGCTTCTTGCCTCGCCCGAACGCTGGCGCGGCGAATGGCCGAAGACCGATTTTTCCCAAAGCTCGGTGCCGTTCGAGGAAATCCTCTCAGGCGGCCCGCCGAAAGATGGCATCCCGGCGCTTGATGACGTGGAGATGATCCCCGTCGCCGCCGAAACGCGACTCGCCGATGCCGAACCGGTCATGGTGCTGGAACCGGAGGAGGGCAAGGCCCGCGCCTGGCCGATCCGCTATCTGACCTGGCATGAGATCGTCAATGACGAGGTGGCGGGGGTGCCGGTCGCGGTGACCTTCTGCCCCTTGTGCAATGCCGGAATGATCTTTGAC
>NZ_JBARVQ010000236.1:0-2068 GCF_049646345.1 Albidovulum sp.
CCATGCCGATGTGCGCCGGATGCTGGCGGGCATGCGCGCCGATGTCTTCGCGGCCCGCTCCATCGCGCTGGCTTGCGCACAGGCGATCGATATGGGGCAGGCGACGGGTGAGGCCGACTGGATGGCGCGGGCCGCCTTCCTCACCCCCATCGCCAAGGCCTTCGGCACCGAAACCGGCATGCGTGTCTCCGAGACCGCGATGCAGGTTCATGGCGGCATGGGTTTCATCGAGGAAACCGGCGTCGCGCAGTTCTACCGCGATGTGCGGGTGACGGCGATCTATGAGGGCACGAACGGCATTCAGGCGATGGACCTTGTCGGCCGCAAGCTGTCCGATGGCGGCGAGGCGGCCTACCGGCTTCTGGAAGAGATCGAGGCGGGGGCCGAGGCGGCGCGGGCCGAATTTCCCGACCTCGCCGAAGAGGTCTGGGCGGCGGCCGAGACCCTGCGCGAGGCAACCGAATGGATGGTCGGGCAGGGGGCGAAGGACCGGCAGGCCGGTGCGGCCCCCTATCTGCGCGCCTTCGCGCGGGTTCTGGGCGGGCATTTCCACCTGCGCGCGGCGATGGCAGATGAGGGGCGTCAGGCGCTTGCCGCCTTCTACATCCGCCGGACCCTGCCGCAGCATGCCGCCGATCTGGCCGAGGCGCGGGACGGGGCCGATACGGTCTTTGCCCTTTCGCCGGAAACGCTTGGCGCGTGATGGACAGCCCTTCATCCGCTGGAAACGGCATCCGCTACCCCTTTGCCACGCCGCCCGAACCCGGCGCGGCTGTGGAAGTGGCCGAAGGGGTGCTCTGGCTGCGCCTGCCGCTGCCCATGGCGCTGGATCACGTAAATGTCTATGCGCTGGACGACGGCGATGGCTGGACCCTTGTTGATACCGGCCTGAACACCCGCCGCACCCGTGCGGCGATGGAGGCGGCACTTGCCGGCCCCCTGCAGGGCAGGCCTGTGCGGCGGGTGGTTGTGACGCATTACCATCCTGACCATATCGGCCTTGCGGGCTGGTTTCAGGCGCAGGGCGCGGAACTGCTGACCACGCGCACTTCGTGGCTGTTTGCGCGGATGCTGACGCTTGACGAACAGGACCGCCCGGCGGCGGAAACGCTTGCCTTCTGGCGGGCGGCGGGGATGGATGCCGCACTTTATGCCAAACGCGCCGCCGAACGGCCCTTCAACTTCGCCGACACGGTGGCGCCCTTGCCCCTGGGCTATACCCGTATTCAGGACGGCCAGGCCTTGCGCCTTGGCGGGCGCGACTGGCGGGTGCGGGTGGGGCACGGTCATGCGCCGGAACATGCAACGCTTTGGGAAGAGGGCGGCGACCTGATCCTTGGCGGCGATCAGCTTTTGCCCTCGATCTCGGCCAATCTCGGCGTCTATGCGACCGAACCGATGGCCGATCCGGTCACCGACTGGATGGCAAGCAGCGAGGCGTTCCGGCCGCATGCGCGGGCGGGGCAGTTGGTGCTGCCCGGTCACAAGCTCCCGTTCACCGGTCTGCCCTTGCGTCTGACCCAGATGATCGAGAACCATACCGGCGCTCTGGCGCGGCTTGAGGCGCATCTGGCAGAGCCACGGACAGCGGCAGACTGCTTTCCGCCGCTTTTCAAAAGACCGATAGGCGAGGGCGAGTATGGGCTCGCACTGGTTGAAGCCGTCGCGCATTTGAACCATCTTCTGATCGCGGGCCGCGTGGTGCGCGAGAAATCCGAAGATGGAGCCTGGCTGTGGCGAATGAAGACGTAACGAATATGATCCAGACCTCGGCCGAGGCGCATGAGGCAAGCGCATTGCCCTGCGCGCGGGTGGTTCATACCGGGCCGAATGCACCCCGCACGGCGGAACTGGAACCGCTGCCGGAAGACGTTGCAGCCGAGCCGATTGAGGCGAAAAGCCCAGCGCAATGGGCCTATGAGCGGTTGATCCTTTATATCAAGAACTTCGAAAGCCAGCTTGATAACGACCACGAAATCGCGATGGGCTTTACCGGCGGTGATGCCGGGGTGCTGAGGATCGAGGGGATCGGCTATTTCGACCCCGATATCGTGACTTTCTACGGCAC
>NZ_JBARVQ010000237.1:0-2744 GCF_049646345.1 Albidovulum sp.
GGACTATCCCATTTTCACCGACAACCCCTATGAACGGGCGCTTCTTCCCGCAATGATCGACGACGCCGACAAGGAAAAAATCGCCGGGCTGAACGCGATGGGCCTGCTTGGCGGCCTGATGAATTGATGCCTACGGGGCAATCAATTTACTATTGATAAATATTTGAATTCGGTCTGGAATGAACAAAGTCCGAATCCACGGGAAGGCGGCATGACCTCCGATGTCCTCACACCGATCACACAGGCGCTGAACGAAGGCGCATTGACGCGGCGTGAGCTGAAGGCCTTCATGCGGCGGTCCGATTGGCCGGCGATCCGGCATCTGGCGCTTTGGCTGCTTGTTCTTGGTGTGACTGGCTTCGGCGTCCACCTTGCGCTTGGCGGGCCGTGGTTGGGGGCGGCCATGACCCTGCACGGGGTTGTCGTGGTTCACCATTTTGCCCTGCAACACGAAAGCGCGCATTACACCGTTTTCGCGACCCGGCGGCTGAACGATATTGCCGGGCAGATCTGCGGTTTTGTGATCCTCGTGCCGCATCAGTTCTTTCGCTACGAACATTGCGATCACCACACCTATACCCAGCTTATGGGCAAAGACCCCGAACTGATCGAACTGCCGACCTCCGCAGGCAAATATCTTTGGTATCTTTCGGCGCTGCCCTATTGGTGGGGCCTTGTGACCGCGCTTGGGCGGCACGGGCTTGGCCGGCTATCCGAAGCGGACCGCTTGTTTCTTCCCAAAGAGGCCCATTCCACCATCATTCTTGAAGCGCGGCTTTACCTTGCGGGCTATGCCGCAATCGCGCTTGCCAGCATCGCCACTGGCTGGGCGGGGGCGCTTTGGTATTGGGTGCTGCCCTCGCTGCTTGGTCAGCCGGTGATGCGGGCGATCCGGATGACCGAACATGTCGGGCGCCCCAACACCTCGGATTTCAAGGTCAACACCCGCACCAACCTTGTCTCTGCGCCGATGCGGTTCCTGTGCTGGAACATGAACTATCATGCAGAACATCACTACGCCGCCTCTGTTCCCTTCCATGCGCTTCCGGCGCTGCACCGCAAGCTTGACGGCTACATCCATGTCGAACCGCGGGGCTATATTGGTGCCCATGCCGATATTCTTTCCCAGATCTTCGGGCGGGTGCCTCGGGCTGACCGGCCGGACGCGGGGTGAGGATGGAATGGCGCGCAAGAAGGCCTGGCACGATCTGATCCCGCTGGACGCGCTTGAGCCGGGCGATGCAACCCCGGTGCTGTTTGCCGGGCGGGAACTTGCGGTTTTTGACGGCAAGGAGGGGATCAGCGTCGCCCATGCGCGCTGCACCCACGGCGCCGCCAATCTTTGCGATGGCTATTTCGACGGGCGCAATATCGAATGCCCGCTGCATCAGGGGTTGTTTGACGCCCGGACCGGCGCGGTGCTGGCCGCCCCCGCAAGGGTGCCGCTGCGAATGATCGAATGCCGCGTTGCGGACGGGATCGTGCAGGTGCTGTTATGACCGCGCGGGCCGCCGATGATGCACAGGGCAGCGGCGGGCTTCGACCGGTTCTGTTGGTTGCAACGGCCTCTGTCGCATTTTCCGTCAATGACCTTGTGTTCAAACTGCTAAGCGGCACCTACCCCTTGCATGAAATGATGCTGGTCAGGTCCGGGGTGGCGCTGATCCTGATCGCGGTCTTCATATCGACACAGCACGCCGCGTGGCGCCTGATGCGCACCGACCGGCCCGGGCTTCACCTTCTGCGTGCCTGCCTGATGATCACCGCCAATTCCGCCCAATACGCTGCTTTGGCCGCCCTGCCGCTGGCCGATGCGACGGCGATCTACTATTCAGCGCCGCTGCTGATCACCGTCTTTTCGGTCTTTCTGCTGCGCGATCATGTCGGCCCATGGCGGTGGCTGGCCGTAACGGTGGGGCTTTTGGGTGTTGTCCTGATCGTGCGTCCGGGCGGGTCGGCCTATTCCGCGCCGGCCCTTCTGGCGGTGTTGTCGGCCACGGTCTATGCGCTGAGCCAGATCCTGACGCGGCGGCTGGGGCGCACGGATACGGCCCTGACCATGGCCTTTTTCAGCCAGCTTTCCTTTACCCTGTTCGCGACGCTGATCGGCTTTTCCTTCGGGGGTGGCAGCTTTGGCGACACCGGCAGCGCCGCTGCCGATTTCCTGCTGCGCGCCTGGTCATGGCCTGCGCCGTTCGATCTGTTCCTTCTTGTCATATTGGGTGTGATCAGCGCTGTCGGCGGGCTGATGATGACTATGGCTTACCGCGATGGTCCGCCCAGCCTTGTTGCCTCATTCGAATATCTGGCCCTGCCGATGTCCGTCGTCTGGGGCGCGATTTTCTGGGCCAGCCTGCCCGATCGCTGGTCCACAATCGGGATCGCGCTGATTCTCGGGGCGGGTATTGCCGTGGCCTATCGCGAGGCGCGGCTGGGACGAAAGGCCTATCCCAAACGCAACACACTGGCGGGAGGGGCCATTATGCGCGATGATTTTGATTAGTCAGAAGCATGAAGATGCGCTAGAATAAACACTACAAGCAGAATTTTTCAAAACAAACGCTGCAAACCAGGGAGAAGAACTGATGATCAGAACGACAAAACCCGGCATGACCCGCCGCGGATTCGTGAAGACAAGCGGTGCCTTGTGGGTCGCGGCTGGGCTTGGCGCGACCGCGGCGCAGGCACAGCCGGTAAAGGGCGGACGGCTTAGTGTCGGCATGACCGGCGGCGCGGTCAGCGAT
>NZ_JBARVQ010000238.1:0-1779 GCF_049646345.1 Albidovulum sp.
GCGGTGCCGAGGCCAGACCGCTGTTCGCGCAGCCAGTCGAAATCCATGATCGCATCGTCGCATTGCTCGGCGCGCAGCATCGGCACCGAAGACCCGCCCGGGATCACCGCCTTGAGGTTCTTCCAGCCACCGCGCACGCCGCCGCAATGCTTGTCCAAGAGTTCTTTCAACGGGATCGACATCGCCTCTTCTACAACACACGGATTGTTGACGTGGCCCGAGATGCCGAACAGCTTCGTCCCGGTGTTGTTCGGGCGACCAAAGCTCGCGAACCAGTCCGGACCGCGTCGCAGGATCGTGGGCACAACCGCGATGGATTCGACGTTGTTCACAGTAGTCGGGCAGCCATAGAGCCCCGCCCCAGCCGGGAAAGGCGGCTTCATACGCGGCATGCCCTTGCGACCTTCAAGGCTTTCGAGCAGGGCGGTTTCCTCACCGCAGATATAGGCGCCGGCACCGTGGTGCAGGTAGATGTCGAAATCATAGCCCGACTTGCAGGCATTCTTGCCGACAAGGCCCGCGTCATAAGCCTCATCGATCGCGGCCTGAAGCGCCTCACGCTCGCGGATATATTCGCCGCGCATGTAGATGTAGCAGGCATTCGCCCCCATCGCGAAAGAGGCGATCAGGCAGCCTTCGATCAGCGTATGGGGATCATGGCGCATGATCTCCCGGTCCTTGCAGGTGCCGGGTTCGGATTCGTCGGCGTTCACCACCAGATAGGACGGACGCCCATCCGACTGCTTGGGCATGAACGACCATTTGAGCCCCGTGGGGAAGCCCGCCCCGCCCCGCCCGCGCAAGCCCGAGGCCTTGACCTCTTCCACGATCTTGTCGCGGCCGCGCGAAAGGATCTCTTTCGTGCCGTTCCAATGCCCGCGCTTTTTCGCACCGGCAAGCGAGCGGTCATGCATCCCGTAGAGGTTGGTAAAGATCCGGTCCTGATCTTTCAGCATCTTAAGTCCTCAATTTCCCTCGGGCCGCTTCTGCCGCCGCCATATCCGCCAGGTTACGACCATCGCCCAGATGAACGCGGCCAGAGCAGCCAGGTCGAAGAGGAAGACGAAACGGGTCTCCCAGCCCGCCTTCCCGCCCAGCCATTGCGCGCCAAGCCAGAGGATCATCGTCGCGGTGATCACTACCGCCACCAAGCGCGCCTCTTTGGCAAGGCGCATATCCTCGGGCTTCGGCTTTGTCATTCACACCTCAATAGACGTCACCCTTGGTGACGCGCTTCGAAAACTCGGTCTCGCCGCCCTTGGCCAGCACCTTGGCCTGTTTCACCCATTCATCGCGGGTGATGCGGCCGTGAAAGCCCACCATCTTTTCATCGACATGGGCAATATCCTTGGCCTTCCAGCTTGCGATCTGGTCGAAATGCCAGACGCCAACCTGGTTCAAAAGCCCTTCGAGCTTCGGGCCGACGCCCTTGATCATCTTGAGATCATCCGCCTTGCCGCCGCGTGGTGCGTCCAGAAGTTCGGGCGCGCCCGCCACCGGAGCGTCCTTCGACTTCGCAAGTGCCGCATCCAGTGCCGACGCGGTGGCGACCGTCTTTGGCGCGGGCTTTTCCTTTGCAGGTTTCTTCGCGGCAGGCTTGGCCGCTTTCGGCTTCTTGGCGGGCGCGGGTTTGGCCGGTTTCGCGGCAGGGGCTTTCGGCGCTTCGGGTGCGGGGTCTTCCGCAACGGCCACTGCATCCGGGGCACTTGCAAGCGCTGCGGCGGGTGCTGCCGGTTCAGGCGCGGGCACCGGCGCGGGTTCGGGCGCCGGGGCGGCAGC